>NZ_JBFTLQ010000015.1:0-111752 GCF_056396525.1 Cupriavidus sp. 05T41 | reverse complement strand
GTGGCGGCGGTGGCCCCGCCCCGAACCCGGGCGCGGCAGCCGGCCCGGTGCGCCTGAGCCAGGCCGCGCCGGCCTTCCACGGCCGCAATGCGGCGGGACCGGGCAGTCCCGCCAACCCGGCCAACCCCGCCAATCCTGCATTCAACCCGCAGCGGGCCGAGGGCGGTCCGCGCGGGGCGATGCCGCAGGGCTTCGTCAATTCCGATCGCGGTGGCCAGCCGCAACCGCAGCAGCAGATGCAGGGGCGGGGCTGGACCACGCGTCCGGACCAGGCGCACGGCCAGCAGGGCGATCCGCAGGCCTTCGCGCGCCAGCAGCAGGAGCGTCAGTTTGGCGAGCAGCAGCGCGCCCAGCAGGGAATGCAGCAACAGCAGGACATGCAGCGCCAGCAGCAGGAACGCCAGTTTGGCGAGCAGCAGCGCGCCCAGCAGGGGATGCAGCAACAGCAGGAGATGCAGCGCCAGCAGCAGGAGCGCCAGCGCGGCGAGCAGCAGCGTGCCCAGCAGGGGATGCAGCAACAGCAGGAGATGCAGCGCCAGCAGCAGGAGCGCCAGCGCGGCGACCAGCAGCGTGCCCAGCAGGGGATGCAGCAACAGCAGGACATGCAGCGCCAGCAGCAGGAACGCCAGTTTGGCGACCAGCAGCGCGCCCAGCAGGCAATGCAGCAACAGCAGGAGATGCAGCGCCAGCAGCAGGAACGCCAGCGCGGCGACCAGCAGCGCGCCCAGCAGGCAATGCAGCAACAGCAGGACATGCAGCGCCAGCAGCAGGAACGCCAGCGCGGCGACCAGCAGCGCGCCCAGCAGGCAATGCAGCAACAGCAGGACATGCAGCGCCAGCAGCAGGAGCGCCAGCGCGGCGAGCAGCAGCGTGCCCAGCAGGCGATGCAGCAACAGCAGGACATGCAGCGCCAGCAGCAGGAGCGCCAGATGCAGGAGCAGCAGCGCCAGCAACAGGCCATGCAGCGGCAGCAGCAGGAGCAGCAGCGCCAGCAGATGGAACAGCAGCGCGTGCAGCAACGCCAGCAGCAGGAGCGCCAGGCACAGGAGCACCAGGTACAGGAGCAGCAGCGCCAGCAGCAGGTGATGCAACGCCAGCAGCAAGAGCAGATGCAGCGCCAGCAGCAGGATGTGCAACGCCAGCAGCAGGAGCACCAGCGCCAGCAACAGCAACAGCAACAGGAACAGCAGCGCCGCCAGCAAGAGCTGCAGCGTCAGCAACAGCATGCCTAGTCGGCGGCGTCAATGAAGAGAGGCGGGGGGTGACAAGACAGGAGCCCGCCGGTGCGCGGGCCTGAATCCCGCCGGAGTGCCGGGCGGGACCTTCGGCAAGCCGGCGCGTCGCGCGCGCCGGCCCCGGAGTTGACTTATTTGGCCAGTTCGGACAGGCGCACCTGGGCAATCTTGCCGCCCTGCACCCAGCCCACCACGGTATCGGCCACGGTGCCGCCCTTGGCGTCGATGCTCTCGATCTCGTTGGGGTTGGCATCCTTGGCCAGCGTCTTTACCGCCTCCGGCATCTTGGCGCGGATCGCCGCCACGTCGGTGGTGGTGCCGGCCAGCTTCATGGCGCCGGCCAGCGCGTACACCATGGTGTAGTTGAGCGACATCTCGGTGGTGGCATCGCGCCCGTCGTGCAGCTTCTTGTATTTGTTGTTGTAGTTCTGCGCGGCGGGGCGGCTGTCGTTGGCCAGCGGCATCACGCCGATCGAGCCCTCCAGCATGGCCAGGCCGTTGGTGACCTTGGACATCTCGTCGAGCTTGGCCTGGTCCATCACGATAAAGCCGCCCTTGAAGCCCAGTTCGCGCGCCTGCTTGACCACCAGCGCGGTCGGCTCCGACGGGCCGCCCACGAACATCACGTCCGGCTTGTCGGCCAGCACGCGCGACACGCCGCTGTAGAAATCGGTTGCCTTGGTATAGGACATCGGGTTGTTGGCCACCACCTTGCCGCCCGCACTCTCCCATGCAGGCACGAAGGCCTGAACCCAGGCCTTGGCGTAGTCATGGTCGGCCGGCGCCAGCGCCACGTTCTTGCCGTAGCGCTTCATCTGCGCCTTGATAAAGGGATCGATATAGCCGGTGTAGGCCGGCGGGATGCGGATGGTCAGCTTGTTGTTGACATCGGTGATGCGCGGCACGCTGGAGTACGCCATCACCAGGAACTTCTCCTGCTCGTTGAAGGCCTGCAGCGCGAAGATGCCACCCGAGTGCGGCACGAACACGGCGGGCGTCTTGTACTGCTGCACCAGCCGGCGCGCGTTGATCGCGGCCTCGGCCGGGGCGTACTTGTCATCGAGCGCGGCCACTTCGAGCTTGACCTTCTTGCCCTTGACTTCCAGGCCGGCGGCGTTGATTTCGTCGACCGCCATCTGGATGCCCGAAAGCACGTTCTTGCCGTACAGGGCGGCGCCGCCCGACAGCGGGCCGGTGTAGCCCAGCTTGACGACTTCCTGTGCGAAGGCGGTGCCCGAAGCCAGCAGCGCGGCCACGGCGGTGGCGGCGAGCGGGAAGAAGCGGCGGATCATCTTGGTTTGCATCTGGCGGTCTCCTGTTGTGTTTGCACTGCGTTCGTTCTTGTCCTGTCTTCCTGCCCTGTTTTCCTGCCCTGTCCTTCGGCCAGGGCTAGCCGCCGATATACGCGCGGCGAATTCCCTCATCCTTGAGCAAGGTTTCGCGGTCGCCTTCCATGACGATGCGCCCGCTCTCGATCACGTAGGCGCGGTGCGCGATGCCAAGCGCCGCGTAGGCGTTCTGCTCGGCCAGCAGCACGGTGGTGCCGGCACGGTTGATGCGCTGGATGACCTCGAACATCTGCTTGACCACCAGCGGCGCCAGCCCGAGCGACGGCTCGTCGAGCAGCAGCGCGCGCGGGCGGCTCATCAGCGCGCGCCCCAGCGCCACCATCTGCTGCTGGCCGCCCGAGAGCGAGCCGGCCGGATCGTCCTTCTTCTGCCGCAGGATGGGGAACATCTCGAACACTTCTTCGAGCGAGCGCTTGATGCCTGCCGAATCGCGGCGGTGGACGTAAGCGCCCAGCGTCAGGTTCTTCTGCACGCTCATGGCGGGAAACAGCTTGCGCCCTTCGGGGCAGTGCACCAGCCCGGCCTGCACGATCTGCGAGGGCTTCATGCCGGACAGCTCGCGGCCGTCGAAGCGCATGGTGCCGCCGCTGGCGCGGTGGATGCCGCTCATCGCCAGGAAGATCGAGCTCTTGCCGGCGCCGTTGGCGCCCAGCAGCACCACCAGCTCGCCGGCGCCGGCGTGCAGGGTGATGTTTTCCAGCGCGCGGAAGCTGCCGTAGGAAAGCGAAACGCGCTCAAGCTGCAACATGGTCGGCTCCCAGGTAGGCTTCGATGACGTGCGGATCCTGCTGGATCTGCGCGGGCGTCCCCTCGGCGATCTTCTCGCCGTAGTTGAGCACCATGATCTTGTCGGCCAGCCGCATGATCATGTCCATCTTGTGTTCGATCAGGCAGACCGTCTTGCCATGGCGGACCATCTTGCGGATCAGTTCGGCCAGGCCCACGGTCTCCTCCGGATTGACGCCGCCGGCGGGCTCGTCGAGCAGCAGCAGTTCGGCATCGGTGGCCAGCGCCAGCGCGAAGGCCACGCGCTTGCGCTCCTCCTGCGTGATGTCGGCCGCCACTTCATGGGCCAGGTGCGCAAGGCCGACGAACTCCAGCGCTTCCTCCGCCTTGGCGCGGCACAGGCGCTCTTCCTCGCGCAGCCGCCGCGTGTTGAAGAGCACGTCGGCCAGGCCGGAATGCGTGCGCAGGCGATGGCCCACGATCAGGTTGTCCAGCACGGTGGCGCGGTCGAACAGGTGGGTCGCCTGGAAGGTGCGCGCCACGCCCAGGCGGGCGATCTGGTCCGCGCGCAGCCCGGCCACGTCCTGGCCCTTGAGCAGGATCTGGCCGGAGCTGGGTGCGTGGGTGCCGGCGATCAGGTTGAAGAAGGTGGTCTTGCCGGCGCCGTTGGGTCCGATGATGGCGTTGATGTGGCCGGTCTCGAAGCGGATCGAGACATCATTTACCGCGGTCAGGCCGCCGAATTTCTTGGTCAGGTTGCGGATCTCAAGCATGGTCGACCCCTGCGTTGGCTGCGTTGGCTGCGTTGGCTGCGTTGGCACCGGCGGCCGGTGCGGGAGCCTGCGCGCGGCTCTTGCCGCCGCGCCGCGCGGCCGCGGCGCGCCTCGCCTGGCGCTTGGCCCACGAGCCGACGATGCCGTCCGGCACGAAGATGATGAGCAGGATCAGCACCGGGCCGAACACCAGCATGCGGTAGTCCTGCAGGAACTGCAGCGTCTGCGTCACCCACGGCACCAGCACCGCGCCCAGCAGCGGCCCGAGCAGCGTGCCGGTGCCACCGACCAGCATCGCCATCACCATGTCGAAGGTGAGGTCGGTGCGCGCGATATCGGGGCCGAGGAAGCGCACCTGGCCCGCGTACAGCGCGCCGGCAAAGCCCGCATAGCCCACCGACAGCACGAAGGACAGCACCTTGGTGCGCATCAGGTTGATGCCCAGCGCCTCGGCCAGCGCATCGCTGTTGCGCACGGCCATGAAGCTGCGGCCCAGCAGCGAGGTGACGATGCGGTGCATCACGAAGGTGCCGATCACGAGGAAGAACAGCACCAGGTAGTACTGCGCCTGCACGTTGTCGAACGCCAGCGGGCCCACCGACGCCGGCACCGGGATGCCGATCAGGCCCACCGTGCCGTGCGTGAGGCTTTCCCATTTCTCGATCAGCAGGTAGATGATGTAGCCGATGCACAGCGTGAAGATCGAGAAGTAATGGCCCTTCAGGCGCAGCGACACCACGCCCACGAAGTAGCCCACCACCATGCACACCACGCCCGACAGCGCGAACGCCACCCAGAACGGTACCTGGTGATCCACCGTCAGGATACCCAGCGTGTAGGCGCCGATTGCCATGAAGCCACCGTGCGCGAGGTTGAGCTGGCCGGTGTAGCCGGTGATCAGGTTCAGCCCCAGCGTGGCGATGGCGTAGATGAAGGCCAGCGTCATCACCGTCAGGTAGTAGCTGTTGGGCGTGAGCAGCGGGAACGCGACGGCCAGCGCCAGCAGCAGTGCCCAGCCGGCTTTTCCTTGCAATGCATTGGTCATGTTGCGCTCCTTAAGCGGCCTTGCCGGCAAACAGGCCCTGCGGGCGGATCGACAGGATGGCCACCAGCAGCACGAAGGCGATGATGTCCTTGTAGTCGGTGGAGACGTAGAAGCCGCCGAAGCTCTCGGCCATGCCGATGATCAGCCCGCCCACGATGGCCCCGGGAATGCTGCCCATGCCGCCGAGGATGATGATGACGAAGGCCTTGGTGATGACCAGGTTGCCCATGCTCGGGTAGACCAGGTTGATCGGCGCGTACAGCGTGGCGGCGATGGCGGCCAGCGCGCCCGAGATGGCGAACACCAGCAGGGTGACGCGGGTCGCGTCGATGCCCACCAGCGCGGCGCCTTCGCGGTTCTGCGCCATCGCCACGATGGTCGAGCCGGTCACGGTGCGCGTGAGGAACAGGTGCAGCAGCACCATCAGGCCGAAAGCCGCGCCGATGATCAGCAGGCGCTGGGCGGGGGCGGTGAGCCCGAACACTTCCACCATCTGGCCGTAGGGCGTGGGCATGCGGTTGAAGTCCGCGCCCCACAGCGCCTGCGCGCCGGCCTCGAGGAACAGCATGATGCCGATGGCGGCGATCATGTCGTGCAACTCGGGCGCGTTGCGCAGCGGATGGAACACCAGGCGATCGGCCAGCATCGACAGCGCTGCCACCGCCAGCGCGGCGGCGCCCATCGCCAGCCAGTAGTTCATGCCGAGCGCCGTCATCATGTAGTACGAGACATAGGCGCCGGCCATGTAGAACGCGCCGTGCGCGAAATTGGGCACGTGCAGGATGCCGTAGACCAGTGTCAGGCCCAGCGCCACCAGGCTATACACGCCGCCCAGCGTGAGGCCGTTCAGGACTTGTTGGAGAAACAACATCTCGGGCTTACCTCTTGGCTAGTCGCAAAAAAAATCGCGAACGAAGGCACGCAAGCCGCATGGCGGCATGCGCGGAAGCTGCGGCGCCGCGCGCGAGGCGCGGGCCGCTCATGGGGCAAATACGGGGATCAGCCGGGCGGTGGTGCGGCTTGCCGGATGGTGTGGTCCATGTCTTGTCTCCTGTGCAATGCGGTGCAATGCGGATTTGGCTGGTCGGGGGCGGGCCCCGCTGCCGGTGTCGTCGTGTCGGTGAAGGCGCCATGCGTTCGCACGCATATGCACGTTCCAGCACGATCGTTCGTTTTCATTGACTGTTGCATACGGCCTGAGGCACAGTCAAGGAATACGGAATAGTCTTCCGCACAGCGAAATAGCCGGCGCAGCCCGCGTCCGCAGCCATCCGGCGCGGCCCCGGGGCGCGTCCTTCCGCAGCCAGTTGCCATGTGTCGCCGCCACCCATGAAGCGCACTTCGTCGATCCCGCTGTCGCCCTGCGCATCGCCTGCCGGCGCTGCCAGCGCCACGCAAGCCACGCAAGCCACGCAAGCCGCGCACGCCACGCACGCCACGCATGCGACCCATGCGGCCGATGCGCAGCCGGTGCTGTTTTCCGGCACGCCCGCCGATGCGGCGCGCGACGACCGCAACTTCGTCACCGCGCTGGCGCGCGGGCTGGACCTGCTGCGCGCCTTCGGCCCGCATGACGATTACCTCGGCAACGCCGAACTCGCGCGGCGCGCCGGCATTCCGCGGCCGACCGTTTCGCGCCTGACCTACACGCTCACCAGCCTGGGCTACCTGATCTATTCGGAGTCGCTCGAGAAGTACCGCCTCGGGCAAGGTGCTATGGTGCTCGGGCAGCGCTACCTGGCCGGCTCGCGCATCCGCGAGATCGCGCAGCCGCTGATGCAGTCGCTCGCGTTCGCCACCGATTGCACGGTGGCGCTGGCCACCGCCGACCGGCACGAGATGGTCTACCTGGAGGTCTGCCAGCCGCGCGGCGCGCTGGTGATGCGGCTGGCGCCGGGATCGCGCCTGCCCACCGCCACCTCGGCCATCGGACGTGCGTGGCTGGCCGGGCTGGAAGCGCCGCGCCGCGCCGCCGTGGTGGCCGACCTCGAGCATTTCTACGGCAGCCGCTGGGCACCTATCCGCACCAAGCTCGAACGCGCGCTGCGCGACTACGGCAGGCGCGGCTTCTGCCTCGCGCATGCGGAGTGGGACCGCAGCGTGAGCGGCGCGGCCGCGCCGGTGGTGCTCGAAGGCGGCGCCGAGGTGCTGGCCATCAATATCGGCGGCGCCGCCACGCGGCTCACGCCGGAGATTCTCGATGGCAACCTCGGGCCGCGCATTCGCGAGCTGGCCGAGACGCTGCAGGCGCGGCTCTGGCAAGGACAGGGATAGCGAGGCATCATCGCAGCGGCATCGACATGCATCCACCGCCATCCCTCACAGCAAGGATCACAGCAAGAATCACAGCAAGAATCACAGCAAGAATCACAGAATTCCCGCGGCCATGTGAGCCGTACATCTAGCTGGCATTACAGACAAAGAAAACAAAGGAGACAAAGATGGAGATCCGCAACAAGACCGTGATCGTGACGGGCGCCGCCACCGGCATCGGACGTGCGCTGGCGCTGGCCTTCGCCGCGGGCGGCGCGCGCGGCGTGGCCGTGGCCGACCTCGACGAAGCGGGCGCGCAGAAGGTGGCCGCGGAGCTGGCGCAGGCCAGTCCCGCGTGCAAGGTCTTCGCGCAGCGCACGGACGTGGCCGATGCCGCCGCGGTGCAGGCGCTGGCGGATGCGGCCACCGAGCGCTTCGGCCAGGTGGACGTGTTCTGCTCGAACGCCGGCATCATCCTGCGCAAGGGCCTGGACGCCAGCGCCGAGGAATGGCAGCGCATCTGGGAGATCAACGTGATGGCCCACATCCACGCCGCGCGCGCGGTGCTGCCGCAGATGCTCGCGCGCGGCGAGGGCTACTTCGTCAACACCGTATCGGCCGCGGGGCTGCTGTCGCAGATCGGCTCGGCACCCTACGCCGTGACCAAGCATGCCGCCATCGGCTTTGCCGAGTGGCTGTCGATCACCTACGGCGACCGCGGCATCAAGGTCAGTTGCATCTGTCCGCAGGGCGTGCAGACCAACATGCTGTTCGGCGAGGACGGGGCGCGCAAGGGCTTCCTGCAGGCGGGATCGGTCACGCCCGAGCATGTGGCGCAGGTCACGCTGGCAGGCGTGCAGGAGGAGCGCTTCCTGATCCTGCCGCATCCCGAAGTGCTGGAGTACTACCAGCGCAAGGGCCAGGACTACGACCGCTGGCTCAAGGGCATGCGCCGCCTGCACGACAAGGTGATGGCCGAGTTCGGCGGCACCGTGGTGTGAGCATGGCCGCGCCCCGCGCGGCATCCCAGGCAATAACCCGATCAAAGCAAAAGAAAAAGCAAAAGCAAAAGCAAAGGGAGACATCAATGCGCAGCAAACCATTCGCGGCGGCCATGCTGGCCGCCTGCGCCGCATTTACCGCGCTGGCCGCGTCATCGGCCCGGGCCGATACCTATCCCTCCAAGCCGATCCGCATCGTGGTGGGCTTTCCCAGCGGCGGCGCGCCGGATATCCTGGCGCGGATCTTCTCCGAGAAGATTTCTCCCGCGTGGGGCCAGCCGGTGGTGGTCGACAACAAGCCGGGTGCGGGCGGCAATATCGGCGGCGAGGCCGTGGCGCACGCCGCGCCCGACGGCTACACGCTGGCCATGGGCACGGTGGGCACGCACTCGATCAACGGCGCGCTCTACGCCAGGATGCCGTACGACATGGTGAAGGACTTCGTGCCGGTGATCCTGGTCGCGTCCACGCCCAACGTGCTCGTGGTCAACCCCGCGGTGCCGGCCAGGAACGTGCAGGAACTCATCGCGCTGGCCAAGGCCAAGCCGGGCGGCCTCACCTTCGGCACGCCAGGCGTCGGCACTTCGCTGCACGTGGCGGGCGAACTGTTCAATTCGATGGCCGGCGTGAAGATCACCCACGTGCCGTACAAAGGCCGCGCCATGGCCATCCCCGACCTGCTCGGCGGCCATATCACGATGATGTTCGACAACCTGCCGTCGGCGCTGCCGGTGGTCAAGGAAGGCAAGCTGCGGGCCTTGGGCGTCACCAGCGCCAAGCGCTCGCCTTCGGCCCCGGACATCCCCACGCTGGCCGAGCAGGGATTGCCGGGCTTCGAGGCCGATTCCTGGTTCGCCATCTTCGCGCCGGCCAACACGCCCAAGGATGTGGTCGCCAAGCTCAACGCCGAACTCAACCGTATCTACACGCTGCCCGACGTCCAGGCCAAGCTCAAGACCCTGGGACTGGACCCGATCCTAGGCACGCCGGAAACGCTGGCAAGCTACCAGCGCGCCGAGATCGCGAAGTGGGCGAGGGTGGTGAAGGAGTCGGGGGCCAAGGCGGAGTGATCGCCCCGGAGCGCACAGTCGGGGCTGGCCTGGCGGTGTAAGGCTTCCCCTCTCCCGCAGCGGGCGCTGCGGGGGAGGGGAGCAAGCCGGCGGGATCCCGGTGCAGGGCGCCGGCCGGGCGTCAGATATCCGCTTCGGCCGCGCCCCGCGCCTGGGAGCCACTGCCGCTGCGCAGCCGGCTGAAGCTCACCACCGCGCCCACCGTGGCCACCGTCGCCGCCACATACAAGGCCAGCCTTGCCGCGCCGGTCTGGTCCACGCTGAACAGCAGTGCGACCACCGCGGTGCCGGTGGTCTGCCCCAGCAGCCGCGTGGTGGCCTGCGCGCCGCTGGCGCCGCCGCTGCGCGCGGGCGGCGTGGCGCCGATCATGGCGCGGTTGTTGGGCGACTGGAACAGCCCGAAGCCCAGCCCGCACATCGCCATGCGCCAGCCGATGCCGAAGCTCGATGCGTCGGGGCCGAGCAAGGCCAGGCCGACCAGCCCGCTGCCGAGCAGCGCCAGCCCGACTCCGGCCAGGATGCTGGCGGGATAGCGGTCCGACAGGCGACCCGACAAGGGTGCCATGATCGCCACCATCAGCGGCCACGGCGTGATCAGCAGCCCGGTCTCGTGCAGCGAGCGGCCCAGCTGGTATTCCAGGTAGAACGGCAGCGCCACGAAGGCCAGCATCTGCGCCATGAAGGAGCAGAACGAGGTACCCACGGCCAGCGTGAAGGCGCGGTTGCGGAACAGGTCCACCGGCACCAGCGGCGCCGGCTTGCCGCGCTGCATGCGCACCAGCCCCAAGCCCAGCAGCGCGGCGGCCACCAGTCCGGCCGCCGCCGCAGGACGCAGGCTGGCGTGGCCGGCGCCGTCGACGCTCAGGATGAACAGCGCGAATACCACTGCCGACAGCAGCGCGCTGCGATAGTCGAAGCCATGCGGCTGGGGCGGCGTGGCCGGCAGCGCGCTGCGTGCCAGCACGAGGGCGAACACCGCCACCGGCACGTTGATGGCGAACAGCCACGGCCAGCTCGCGATGGACAGGATCAGTGCGCCCACCGACGGGCCCACGGCGATGGTGATGCCCACCACCAGCGCATTCAGCCCGATGCCGCGGCCGAGCTTGGTGGGCGGATAGATAAAGCGCACCAGCGCCGTGTTCACGCTCATGATGCCGGCGCCGCCCACGCCCTGCAGCACGCGCGCCGCCACCAGCACGGGCAGGTTCGGCGACAGCGCGCACAGCAGCGATCCGAGCAGGAAGATCGCCAGCCCCGCGCGGTACACCCGCTTGTAGCCAAGGATGTCGCCGAGCGAGGACAGCGGCAGCAGGCATACCGTGACGGTGAGCTGGTAGGCGTTGACCACCCAGATGGTGCTGCTCGGGTCTGCCGCCAGCTCGCGGGAGATCGATGGCAGTGCGATATTGGCGATCGAGCCGTCGAGCACGGCCATGATGAGGCCGCAAAACACGGTGAGGATGGCCCAGCCGCGTTGGGGGTGGGGGAGGCCTTGGTGTGTCTGCATGGGAAGTGGGGGAGTGCCGACGGGAGGCGCGAGCGTTGCCTGCGATACTTGATTGCACAATTATCGTCGCGCACGGCGGTGCCCGCAATCGATCGGATTGTGGTAAGGCGGGGCCGCAGTGTTGTTTTTCGGTCCCCGGGGTGCCGGCGCGGGCCGGCAGCGGGGCCGGCCCGCGCCCCGGGCGGAGCCGGATACCCACGGCGGGCCCCTGGCTTGGCAGAGAAATAGGGCAGGAAACCCGCCATCCTCGTCAGAACGGGCCGGCGGCCCGGCGCTATGATCCCCGCCACAATGTCCCGCAAGCGAGGCCGCGCAAAGCACCTCGCCTTGGGACGCAGCGTTTTCCGGACAGCCATCAGCCATGTCAACACCAACCCCCGAGGGCAGCCGGCAGCCAGCCCGCGCCAGCCTCGACCCTGTCGACTGGAGCGCGCTGAGGGCGCAGGGCCACAGCATGCTCGACGATATGCTGGACTACCTCCAGGGCATTCGCGAGCGGCCGGTCTGGCAGCCGATCCCCGACGCGGTGCGCGAGCGCTTCCGCGAGCCCTTGCCGCGCGAGGGAAGCGGGCTGGAGCGGGTGCACCAGACCTTCATGGACAGCATCCTGCCTTATGCCGTGGGCAATGCGCATCCCGGCTTCATGGGCTGGGTGCATGGCGGCGGCACCCCGGTCGGCATGCTGGCGGAAATGCTCGCGGCCGGGCTCAATGCCAACCTCGGTGGCCGCGACCACATCCCGGTCGAGGTGGAGTGGCAGGTGCTGCGCTGGGTGATCGAGCTGTTCGGCTTTCCCCAGGATGCCAGCGGCCTGTTCCTGACCGGCTCCTCCATGGCCAACCTGTGCGGCGTGCTGGCCGCCAGGACCCGGGCACTCGGTGGCGAGGTGCGCGCGAGCGGCGTGGCGCAGGCAGCGTGCCGCCTTACCGCCTATACCTCCGCGCGGGCGCACGGCTGCATCGCGCAAGGCATGGACCTGGCCGGCCTGGGGAAAGACAATCTGCGCTCGATTCCCGTCGACGATCAAGGGCGCATGGATCTGGCCCGCCTCGCCGCCGCCATCGCGGTGGACCGTGCTGCCGGCTTCTCGCCATTCCTCGTCGTCGGCACCGCCGGCACGGTCGATACCGGTGCCATCGACGACCTGGCCGGCATCGCTCGCATGGCACGCCGGGAGCAACTGCACTTCCATGTCGACGGCGCCTTTGGCGCACTTGCCATGCTGTGTCCCCAGCTTGCCCCGCGCCTGCGTGGCATCGAGCAGGCGGACTCGATCGCCTTCGATTTCCACAAGTGGCTGCAAGTCCCCTATGACGCCGGCTTTTTCGTGGTCCGGGACCGGCAATTGCACCTGCGCACCTTTGCCACGCACGAAGGCACCTATCTCAGCCGCGGCGAGCGCGGCATGGCGGCCGGCTCGCCCTGGCCGTGCGACTTCGGCCCGGATCTCTCGCGCGGCTTTCGCGCCCTGAAGACCTGGTTCACGATCAAGGTCTACGGCACCGAGCGGCTGGGCGGCATGATCGCGCATACGTGCGCACTGGCGCAGGAACTCGCGCGCCGCATCCGTGCCGAGCCGGAGCTGGAGCTGCTGGCGCCGGTATCGCTCAATATCGTCTGCTTCCGCTTCACCGGCACCGGGCCCGCGGCGAGCGGCGCCATCGACCAGGTCAATCGCGATCTGGTCGTCGCCTTGCAGGAATCCGGCCTCGCCGCGCCTTCGTCGACGATGCTCGACGGGCGCTTCGCGATCCGGGTTGCCTTGTTCAACCATCGCAGCACCTCGCAGGATATCGATGCCCTGCTTGGCGCGACCCTCGCACTCGGCAAGGCGCTGAGCGCTTCGACATCCGTGCCTGAAGTCAGCGATCTAACACAATGAACGTGAACGCCATCCACGATTCCGCAACCGCCACGCCGGCCCGGGACACGCTGATCGGCCTGCGCCACCTGCTGCGCGCCGCCCATCAGAATGAAGACCTGCGCCCCCTCGGCGCGAAGCTGATCAACCATCTGCAGTCGCAGCCGGATGACGCCAATGCGCTGATGGATCTCTCGCTGGTCCTGCAGCTGCTCGGCGATCATGCGCTTGCCATGACCATCCAGGCCGAGGCGCTGCAGACGCGGCAGCTCTATCACCTGCCGACGCTGCGCGATGGCGCCGTTGGCCTGCGCGTGCTGGCCATCATGGTGTCAGGCGACCTGATGGCGAACACGCCGCTGGAATGCCTGCTGGGCAACTCCGACGTGGCGCTCGACGTGCTGTACGTCACCCCGGAAGAACCGCTGCCGCAGGCCGTGCCGGAGCACGATGTGCTTTTCATTGCCGTTGGCGAATCGGACCGCACCCAGCCCGTGCTGGAGCAACTCCGCGCGCTCGCCGCGATCTGGCCGCGCCCCGTGCTGAACCTGCCGGATCGCCTGCAGCGGCTGTCGCGCGACCGGGCCGCATCGGCGCTGGCGTCGGCACCGGGCATCTGCATGCCGCCCACGCTGCGCGTGGACCGCGAGGTGCTGGCGGCCGTGGCCGGGGAGCAAGCCACGATCGTATCGGTGCTGGGCGAAGGTGGATTCCCGATCATCGTCCGGCCGCTCGGCTCCCATGCCGGCAAGGGGCTGGAAAAGCTCGGCGACGCGGCCGAGCTGGCCGCTTACCTGGCGCAGTCCGGCGAGCCGGCCTTCTATGTGTCGCGCTTCATCGACTACCGGAACGCGGACGGACTGTTCCGCAAATACCGGCTCGTGCTGATCGAGGGGCGTCCCTATGTGTGCCACGTGGGCATTTCCGAGCACTGGATGATCCACTACCTGAATGCCGGCATGGCCGAGAGCGCCGTCAAGCGGGAGGAGGAAGCGGCGATCATGCGCGACTTCGACCACACCTTCGCGCTGCGCCACAAGGATGCCCTGGCACTGATCCAGGCGCGCCTGGATCTCGACTATGTCGGCCTGGATTGCGCCGAGACGCAGGACGGCGAGTTGCTGGTGTTCGAGGCGGACACGGCCATGGTCGTGCACGACATCGACCCGGTCGACCTCTTTCCCTACAAGCAGCCGCAAATGCACAAGATCTTCGCTGCATTCCGGGCCATGCTGATCAATGCCAGCCAGACCGAGCATGCCGGTCGAACGCACGCTGCCGATGCCGCTGCCATCGACGGCTGAGCTGCTGGTCAGCGGCGGCGATCACCGCATCGCGCTGGACCCCGCCACAGGCCGCAACAAGTACGGTTGCGAGCCGCTCGCCTGCGCGGACCTCGCTGCGTTCGGCTCGTCCACGTCTTCGGGAATCTCGCCGGCGGCGTTCGCCGTGGTCGACGAACTGCGCGGCCGGCTCGCCGCCGCGCTGGCGCACCAGACGCCGGCCGAGCTTTATCGCCGCGAGATGGACCGGCTGCGCAGCGAGGTGCTGGCACTGTGCGGCATCGACCAGGCGCAGGACCCCGGGCTCGTTTTCTCGGCGTCGGGCACCGATGTGCACCTGCTTGCCGCGCGGGTAGCCGCGCGCGTGACGGGGGACGGCGACCGCGCTGGCGATGGCGCGCCCGCCAGGCCGCTGGTGATCATGGCGGGCGCGGCCGAAAGTGGCAGCGGTGTGCCCGCGGCGCTCGCCGGGCAGCACTTCAGCACGTATAACGCCCTGGGCCGTACCACCATCCCGGGCGAGTCCCTCGGCCAGTCCTGCGCCAGCGATATCCTCGATGTGCCGATCCGCAATGCCGACGGAACCCTGCGGGATGCGGCCATGGTCGACGCGGAAATCGAGGCGCTGGTCGGCCAGGCCGCGCGTAACGGGCGCCATGTGCTGCTGGTGCTGATCGATGTCTCCAAGACCGGCTGCATCGCGCCGGGCATCTCGTGCGTCATGCGGCTGCGGCGCCGCTGGCCGTCGGTGGTGCAGGTGCTGGTCGATGCCTGCCAGTTCCGCCTTGAACCACGCACCATCCAGGCCTACCTGCGCAGTGGCTTCATGGTGGCGCTGACCGGCTCCAAGTTCCTCACGGGACCCTCGTTCTCCGGCGCCTTGCTGCTGCCAGCGGAGATTGGCGGCAAGCTGCGCCAGCGCGGCGTGCCTGCCCAGCTTCGTATCTACTCCGCGCGCGAGGAATGGCCGCAGGACTGGGCCTGCGCGCAGGCCCTGGGATCCTTCGCCAATTTCGGCCTGCTGCTGCGCTGGCAGGCGGCGGTCCATGAGTTGCGCGCGTTCCGGGCGGTAAGCGCCTCGCAGGTCGAAGGCATCCTGCGGCGCTTTGCCGACGCCGTCGGGCAACGGCTGCACCACGATCCGGCCTTTGCCGCCCTCGATGTACCGGCGCTGGACCGCGCCGCGCTGGACAGTCCGTCGAGCTGGGACGGTATCCAGACCATCCACCCTTTCCTGCTGTACCGGCCCGTCTCGCATGGCGGCAGGGCTCCGCTCAGCCGGGACGAGACCGCCGCCGTCTATCGCCAGTTGCAGATGCCGGCGTCTGGTAGCGGCGCCTGCCAGCTTGGCCAGCCGGTGGATTGTGGCCACCAGGCGGGCGTTCCGGTCAGCGCCCTGCGGCTGTGCATGAGCGCCAGGCTGGCAGTCGATGCCGCGCGCGGCATCGGTCATGAGACGCGCATCATCCGCCAGGCCATGTCTTGCCTCGATGCCGTTGCGGCGCTGGCCCACGGCTGCGCGCCTTCTCTCAACCCGGCGGCGCTAGCGGAAACGGCATTTTCCTGATCCCCGGCGCGGGCATGCCTGCCCGATTCCAGCTCTTGCCCCGGCGCCGATGCCGGCATGCTTCAGCGCGCGGGAGCTGTGGCGATTGCGCCGCCTGGTCGCGCGCTCACGAAAATCTATCCCCACTTTGGTAGGGGGTGAGTATTCCCGACTTCTGCCGTTAGCCGCTTTGCAGCCCGGCGCCGCATGCATGCGGCGCCGGGCTGCACACGCATGAGCCGAAGAGCGACGCGTAGACGATGATCGCCCACACCACAAAAGACGGGCAAGCGGGAACGGGATGGCAGCGGTTCGCCTTGGCGATTCAAAGCAGAAACCTTGGACCAATCCGCAGCGCCAATGTCCTGACGGGACAAGAGGGGATCACCGTGAAGTTCAACAGCCTGTCCATCAAGCGCAAGCTCCTGCTCGGCTTCAGCCTGCTCGCCATCATCACACTGGCCGTCGCCGCGCTCTCGCTGCGCGCGCTGAGCCAGACCACCGAAGGCTTCACCCGCTATCTGCACGGCATGAATGCGCGCGCGGAGATGGCCGCGCAGGTGCGCACCGCCGTCGACCGCCGCGCCATTGCCGCGCGCAACCTCGTGCTGGTGACCAGGCCCGAGGATATCGCCATCGAGAAGACCGAGGCGCTGCGCGCGCACGATGACGTGAAGGCGCACCTGGCGCGGCTCAAGGAGATGGTCCAGGCCAGCGACGCCAGCGAAGGCGCGCGCAAACTGGTGCGCGATATCGACAGCATCGAAACGCGCTACGGGCCGGTGGCCACGGACATCGTCGGCCTGGCGCTTGCCGGCAAGCGTGACGAAGCCATCCTCAAGATGAATGCAGAATGCCGGCCCCTGCTCGCGGCGCTGGTCCAGGCCACCGATGCCTATACACAATTCACCGCCGCACGCCAGGCCGAAACCGTGCAGCGGCTGGGAGAGGACTATCTGGCGCAGCGCAACCTGTTGATCGCCATGTCGATTGGCGCCGTGGTCCTGGCCGCCGCGGGCGGGCTGTTGCTCGCCCGTGCGATCACCGGCCCGCTGCAACTGGCCGTCGGGGTGGCGCAGACGGTAGCCCGCGGCGACCTCGGAAGCAAGATCGTGGCCACCTCGCAGGACGAGGCCGGCCGCCTGTTGTCGTCGCTGGGCGACATGAACGAACGCCTGATCGAGATCGTCTCGCGCGTGCGCCAAGGCTGCGGCAGCATTGCCGGGGCCTCGGCGGAGATCGCCGCGGGCAACGCGGACCTGAGCCGCCGCACTGAAGAGCAGGCGGCCTCGCTCGAAGAAACCGCCGCCAGCATGGAAGAGCTGACCACCACGGTACGCCTGAGCAGCGAGAACGCCAGGCAGGCCAACGACCTCGCCCGCGAAGCCGCCGATATTGCCCAGAGCGGCAGCGTGGCGGTGGGCCGGGTAGTCGATACCATGCAAGGCATCAGCGCCAGTTCCAGCAAGATCGCCGACATTACCGGCATGATCGAGGGGATCGCCTTCCAGACCAATATCCTGGCGCTCAACGCGGCGGTGGAAGCCGCGCGCGCAGGCGAGCAGGGCCGCGGGTTCGCGGTGGTGGCCAGCGAAGTGCGCAGCCTGGCCCAGCGCTCGTCCGGCGCAGCCAAGGAGATCAAGGAACTGATTTCAGGTTCGATGCGGCAGATCGAGGACGGCTCGACGCTCGCCGGCGAAGCAGGGCGGACCATGGCATCGGTGACCCAGGCCGTGGCGCGCGTCAGCGGCATCGTGGAGGAAATTGCCGGCGCGGCGCAGGAGCAAAGCCGCGGCATCGAGCAGGTCAACACCGCGATCTCGCAGATGGACCAGGTCACGCAGCAGAACGCAGCCATGGTCGAGCAGGCCGCCAGCGCATCGCGCGCGTTGCAGGATCAGGGCCGGGACCTGGATGAAGCGGTGGCGTTCTTCCGCCTGCCTGGCACCGGCAGTGGCCGCCGCCAGGCACCGGACCGGGCGGCCACGACCGGGCCGGTTGCCACCGGCATGCGATCGCTTGGCGCGCGCGGCGTGCCGGCCCCCTAGACCAGCGTCAGGGTCACGTCGATATTGCCGCGAGTGGCATTCGAATAGGGGCAGACCTGATGGGCTTGCTCGACCAGCTTCTCGGCCTCGGCGCGATCGAATCCCGGAATCGAAATCTTCAGTTCGACCTGGATGGCGAAGCCTTGCGGGATCGGGCCGATGCCGACCGCGCCTTCGATCGAGGTATCGGCCGGCAGCGTGATCTTCTGCTGTCCGGCTACGAAACGCATGGCCCCGATAAAGCAGGCAGAGTAGCCGGCAGCAAACAGTTGTTCGGGATTGACGCCATTGCCGGCGCCACCCATTTCCTTGGGCAGCGCGAGCTTCACGTCGAGCAGGCCGTCCGACGATGCAGCGCGGCCATCGCGCCCTCCGGTGGCGGTGGCATGGGCGGTGTAGATAGCTTTTTCCAGCTTCATGATGACTCCTTGAGAAGGGCCCGCGGCCAAGTGTTGGCGGGTTGGTGAAGTCGGTTCAACAGCTGCCGCGGGCGGCCTCCCTGGGAGCCCGCGGCGGATCTCGTCGATCGTGCATCGCGTCGCGCACGGCCAGGCCGCCTTGCGCGAGGCCTTGTGCAAACCGGCTTCACTCAGCCGAGAAGCGTCAGCAGCTTCTGCGCAGTGGCCGTGGATGAGGCGGGATTCTGACCGGTAATCAAGAGGCCGTCGACGATCGCAAAGCTCTGCCAATCGTCCACCTTCTCGAACAGGCCGCCGAGCCGCTTGAGTTCATCCTCGACAAGAAACGGGACGACCTTGGTCAGCTGGACTGCCTCTTCCTCCGTATTGGTGAAACCCGTTACGCGCCGGCCCTTCACGATCGGCTGGCCGTCGATAACGACGCGGTGCAGGACGGCGGGGGCATGGCAGACTGTCGCCACCGGCTTTCCGGCGTTGTAGAACGCCTCGATCAATGCGATCGAGTTCTTGTCTTCGGTCAGGTCCCACATCGGACCGTGGCCGCCCGGATAGAAGACCGCGTCATAGTCATCGGCCTTCACGCCGGCGAGCTTGACCGTGCTGGCGAGGACCGCCTGCGCAGCCGTGTCTTCCTTGAATCGCTTTGTCAGTTCGGTCTGGCCCTCGGGCTCGTCGCTCTTCGGATCGAGCGGCGGCTGGCCACCCTTGGGAGAAGCAACCGTGATCGTTACTCCCGCGTCGAGGAATGTGTAGTAAGGGGCGACAAACTCTTCGAGCCAGAATCCAGTCTTCTTCCCCGTATTTCCCAACTGATCGTGGGAGGTCAGTACCATCAGAATCTTCATCATCGTGCTCCTTGGGCCGGGACTGCGTTACCCCGCCGGGACGGCGGGCGCCGCCTCCGGCCTGAAGCCACGGCGCCCCCTTTTCGTCCATCGCCCCCTCCTTGCCGGGCGGCCGATGCGCTCTTCATCTTAGCAGCAGGGTACGGCGCAATCAAAAAACGGATGGTGATGGAATTGGAAATTATGACGAAGCGGTATCTTTATGATTCGGTTACGTTCAATAAATCAATATTTATGAATTGACAATTAATATTCTATTTATTGTTGCGTGGACGGGGTTTGCCCGGACAATGCCGCCCGCGTCGCGCGACGCTGGATCTTGCTCTCCTTGCCTATACTAAGGAGCCAGATAGCGGCGAGCCTGTTCAAGGAGCGTCCTCGAAAAGGCCGGCCCGCGTGCGTTTCCGGCGGTGCCGTCGGCTCTCGCGATTGGTTTATGGAGGCGATGATGGTGGTATAGCGTCACTTGCCGCAACCAAGGATCCCAAATGTCTAAGACAAATAAAGACCGGCAGATCTTTATGGAATGCCGTACGCCAGAATACTGGAGAGTCACGCTCAATCATCCTCCTTTCAATATTTTCGGGCCGGATAGCATCCCGCAATTGAATGAAGTCATCACTGCGCTGGAATCGGACAAGGACGTCAAGGTCGTCGTTTTCGAAAGTGCCGTGCCGGGTTTTTTCCTGACGCACTATGACTTCACCCGCGATCTTGAAGAGTCGACAAGCATGGCGCCCGGGCCAACGGGCATGCACCCGCTGCCGGATATGCTGGTGCGCCTGAGTCGCGCCCCGGTCGTGTCGATCGCGTCTATTCGCGGACGGGCGACTGGCGTGGGCAGCGAGTTGTCGCTCGCCAGCGACATGCGCTTCGCGAGTCGGGAAAAGGCCATCCTTTCGCAGTGGGAGGTCGGCGCCGCGCTTGTTCCCGGTGGCGGCCCGATGGCACGGTTGCCTCGCCTGATGGGACGAGGGCGCGCCCTTGAGGTGCTGCTGGGGGCCGACGATATCGACGGCGACCTCGCGGAGAGATATGGCTACGTGAATCGCTCGTTGCCGGATTCCGAACTGGACGCCTTTGTGGAAGCGCTCGCCTTGCGGATCGCCTCGTTCGACAAGCAAGCCATTGCCGACACCAAGCGCCTGGTCGACATCGCCAGCTTGCCGCCCGACGCCGAGATTCGCCTCGAATGGGATGCTTTCATTACATCGGTGGGTCGTCCGCAGGCCCAGAGAAAGGTAGGCGAGTTGCTGAAGCTCGGCCTGCAGGAGAATGCCGACGTCGAAGCGCGACTTGGCTATTACACCAGTACCCTGGGAAATTGAAGGCCTGGCGCCGAACCTGTGGCCATCCGCGATAGAGCCCGCGCCAGTGTCGTGTCAGGGCAGCGGCACTGGCTCGGCAAAGGCCTGCAGGAAAGCGAGCGACGGCTTTGCCGCCACGAGCCGGTTGATTTCTGTTTTCAGTTCATCCGCGGGAAGCCAGGGGTAGGTCAATCCTGCCTGCAGGGCCGCCAGCGTGGCCGCCATCGGATCGGCCACCGAGTCCATCCGCTCGATATGTATGTGCAGGCTGGCGATGCGCGCCGGGCCATCGGCCTGCGCAAAGCCCCAGCGGTAGTAGCCCTTGCCAAGCCGGAGAACGTTGGCGGCGGTTTCGCGCATTGCCACCAGCCAGGGGACAACAATGCTGTCTCCCACCAGGGCGAGTTCGTCGGCGACGTAGTAGGTACGGCAGGCATCGAAGGTCTTGGCAAACTCCGTGACGAGCGTGGCGGCGATGCCCTGTGCACCCTCGGTCTTCGCAGGAAAGGCGATCGTATCGGTGTTGATCGAGATCGTCAGCGTAGCGTCTTGCGCAAAGGCCTCATGGATCAGTTCCGGGCGGTTGTTGTCCTTGGCCCGGACATAGGTCTCCAGGAGTGACTTGGCGGTATGCAAGGGGATCGGGTTCATGGCATGTCTTGAGCAGCGAAGGGATGGAGGCGCCCGGAAGGGCGGAAATCCGGCTTGTCGCTGCAGCTTCCCGCCGCGTAGCCGGGTTGTTTGCTAGAATTTGGCACAAAGCTTGCTTGAAAAGCTATGTGGAGCAATTGCCTGTGGCGACAACTACCGGAAACAAAACCCTGACGATCACCAATCCGGCGTGCCTCGTCGATGGTTCTGACGTCGAGTTCCGTCATCTCGTGAACGGACTGCTGCCATTCGCCGCAAGGCTGCTTTCGGTGCGGGACGGCTTCGGCAGCGTGATTGGCCTGACCGGGGTCCAGTACTCGCTGATCCGGTCCATTGCGCATCTCTCCCAGCAAGGTGAGGTGACCGTGAACCAGCTGGCCGATCATCTTCACCTCAGCGGCGCCTTCGTCACCCTCGAGACCGGCAAGCTGAAGAAGCTGGGCCTGATCGACAAGAAGGCCCACCCCGACGACAAGCGCAAGATGCGCCTGACCATCACGGCCGCGGGCACGCGCTTGCTCAATGAACTGTTGCCCCTGCAGCAGCAGATCAACGACGTGTTGTTCGACGGCGTGAGTCGCACCGAATTCAAGGTCTTGTGCTCCGTTGTCGACAGGCTCGTCGCCAACGGAGACCGGGCCGCGCTTGACCTCGAGCACCTCCAGGCGCGCCGGCAAACGGTCCAGCCCGCGCGAGGTGGCGCCAGGGAGCGCTGACAGCTTCAGTGCGCGGCCCACTGGATGGTGCGCAGATCGATACCCTCCTGGTGCATGTCCCAGAGCGGGCTGAGTTCGCGCAGCCTGGAAACGGTGGCGGTGACAAGCCGGATCACTTCATCGACTTCCGCCTCGGTGGTGTAGCGGCCCAGCGTGAAGCGAATCGAGCTGTGCGCCAGCTCATCGCTGCGGCCGAGCGCACGCAGCACGAACGATGGCTCGAGCGAGGCCGAGGTGCAAGCGGATCCGGAAGAGACGGCGACACCCTTGATGCCCATGATCAGGGATTCGCCTTCGACGAAGTTGAAGCTGATATTCAGGTTGTGCGGGATTCGCTGCCGCAGGCTCCCGTTCACATAGACTTCGTCGAGTTGCGTCAGCCCCGCCAGCAACCTGTCCCTCAAGGCCCCGACGCGGCCTGCCTCTTCTGCAAGCTCCACCCTCGCAAGCCTGAACGCTTCGCCCATGCCCACGATCTGGTGCGTCGGCAGGGTGCCTGAGCGCATGCCGCGCTCATGTCCGCCGCCGTGGATCTGCGCCTCGAGGCGGATCCTGGGCTTGCGCCGCACATAGAGCGCGCCGATCCCCTTGGGGCCATAGACCTTGTGCGCGGTCACGGTGAGCAGATCGATCTTGAGCGCAGCGAGGTCAATGGGGATCTTGCCCGCCGCCTGCACCGCGTCGCAATGGAACACGATGCCCGCCGCGCGGCAGATCTCGCCGATCTGCGCAACCGGCTGGATGACGCCGATCTCATTGTTGACCATCATCACCGACACCAGGATCGTATCCGGCCGCAAGGCAGCGCGCAGCGCGCCGAGATCGATCAGGCCGTCTTCCTGCACCTCGAGATAACTTACCTCGAATCCTTGCCTCTCGAGTTCGCGGCAGGTATCGAGCACGGCCTTGTGCTCGGTCCTGACGGTGACAATGTGCCTTCCCTTGCCGCGATAGAAATGCGCCGCACCCTTGATGGCGAGGTTGTTGCCTTCCGTCGCGCCGGATGTCCAGACGATCTCCCGCGGATCGGCATTCAGCAGTGCCGCCACATGGGAGCGTGCCGTCTCCACCGCTTCCTCGGCATGCCATCCGTAGGCATGGCTGCGCGAAGCAGGATTGCCGAAATGCTGGTGCAGGAAGGGCACCATTTCATCGACGACCCGTCTGTCGACAGGCGTCGTCGCACTGTAATCCATATAGATCGGATAGGTCCTGGGTGCTGTGTGCATGCTGCTTCTACGCTGACGGCTGATGGGTTGGCGTCGCAGGGAAGAGCGATCCCTGCGCGGGAAAGTGGAGCGGAGTCTAGCACCGCGCGCGCTCCATCTGCGCTGGCGCCACACCGGCGGTAGGGTTGTTGGATGGCCCTGGCGTGGTCCGCCTGCAGTCACCCGAAATCCGGAGACGATCGTCCAGCCCTTGTGCAGCAAGGCTTTGCGGCGCAAATCCGGTCCGCCAGCGTAGCGCGCTCCCGCTCCTCCTAGGGTTTTTACCAACTTGAATAGCAGTGTTGCATAGCATTCAATAACACCTAATTTACAAAGGTAATAAACAAAGCAACAAGGCAACGACAACATGTGTAGGAGTAGCGATGTCTGAGTCATCTGTCGGTACCGGCTTCGACGCCGAAGCGCAGCGCCGCTTCAGGAATGCGCTGGCAATGTTCGCGACGGGCGTGGCGGTGATCACCGCGCCCAGGGAGGAGATGCCGGTCGGCATCACGGTCGCGTCGTTCAACTCGGTTTCCCTCGATCCGCCTCTGGTCCTGTTCTCGGTGGATCGCCGCTGCCTGAGCCTGGCGGACCTATACACGGCGCCGCGCTACGCGGTCAACGTGCTCGCCGAGGCCCAGCAGGATATGTCGAACCGGTTTGCGAAGGCGAACTCCGGGAAGTGGGAAGGCATCGACTATTCGGCGCGCGACAGCCGCGGCCACGTGCTCCTGCCCGACGCCCTGGCCGCCTTCGAATGCGAGCCGTATGCGCAGCATGACGGTGGCGATCACGTGATCTTCATCGGGCGGGTGATCCGCTATCAGGCCCGGCATGACGGCCGGCCCCTGATCTTCTTTGGCGGCAGGTACCGGGCACTCGAGAGCAGCCCGGCAGCCGCCTGAATCCACAGCAAGCAGGCAATCAGGAGAAAAGACATGGTTAAGACCGGAAACCAGCACATCGAGATGCTGCGCGATGGCCGAGAGGTCTATCTGGACGGCAAGCGCGTGACCGACGTCACGAGCCACCCGGCGTTCCGCAACTCGATTCGCAGCTACGCCAATCTCTACGATTTCCAGGCGCGCCCGGAGAACATCGGGAAGATGACGTTCCAGCCCGAGGGCACGCACAAGCGCGTGAGCCGGATCTGGGAATTGCCGACCAGCTACAACGAACTGGTCGAGCGCCGCCAGATGCTGGAGGCCTGGACCGAGCTGCACTACGGCTTCATGGGCCGCTCTCCCGACCACGTCGCCTCCTGCATATCGGGCATGTATATGGGGATCGACGTGTTCGAGCAGGCCGACCCCGCACGCGCCGGCGCCTTGCGCGACTACTACAGGTACGCCCGCGACAACGACCTGTTCCTGACCTACGTCATCGTGAATCCGCAGGCGAACCAGTCCAAGTCGGCACATGAGCAGGAAGACAAGTATCTCGCCGTCGGGATCGTGGACCAGGACGCCGAGGGCATCACGGTCAGGGGCGCGAAGATGCTGGCCACCAGCGGGATCATGGCCAACGAGGTCTTCTGCAGCTGCATCCAGCCGCTGCGCGAGGGCGACGACATGTACGCGCTGTCCTTCGCCGTGCCGATGAACACGAAGGGGCTGAAGGTGATGTCCCGCAAGTCGTACGAGGAGAACGCTACCTCGGTCTTCGACAACCCGCTGGCAAGCCGCTATGACGAGAACGACGCCGTTCTCTACTTCGACGATGTGAAGGTGCCCTGGGAGCGGATCTTCGTCGCGGGCGACGTCGCGATGTGCGCGAAGCAGTTCCATGCCACGCCGGCGCACAGCTACCAGAACTATCAATGCCAGGTTCGCCTGATGGTGAAGCTGCGCTTCCTGGTCGGGATCGCGCTCAAGATCACCGAAGTCAACGGCACGAACAGCTTCCCGCAGGTCAGGGAGATGCTCGGCCAGCTTGCCGCCGAGGCCGGGATGGTCGAAGCGTGGGTCTACGCCATGGAGGCCAAGGGGCAGGTCAACAACAATGGCTACTACATTCCCGATCGCAGCATGCTGTATGGCTCGCAGGTCCTGACCCAGCAGCTCTATGCAAAGGTGCTCGGCACGCTGCGCGAGCTGGCCGGTGGCGGCATGATCATGCTGCCGTCGAGCATCAATGACTTCGCGAATCCCGCGCTGGCGGAAATCATTGCGAAGACGCAGAAGTCGCCCGCCTGCAGCCCCGAGGAGCGGGTCAAGTTCTTCAAGCTGGCATGGGACGCGGTCGGCTCAGAGTTCGCGTCGCGCCACAACCAGTACGAGATGTTCTACGCCGGCGCCTCCTTTGTCACCAAGGGGCATGCCTACCGGACCTACGACTGGAAGGGTGCCGCGAATCTGGTCGACAACATGCTGGGCAGCTATTCCCTCGACGGCGAGTTGGCCCGCCTGGCCCAGGCCGCCTGAGCTGACCTTCAACGCAGTCCCCTTCGCGCTATCCATCACCACACCTACGGAGATCAACATGGCGATCAACAAACTCCACGACGAGTTCCACTCCCTGGACCTTGCATCCGGCTGGGAGGTCCCGCACGGCTATCCCTCGGGCATCCAGCAGAAGATCCTGTCCGGCTCGCTCGACGAGCGCGGCCGCAGCGGCAGCCGTACCCGCCTGCTGCGCTTCCAGCCCGGCGTGTTTACTACCTCGCCGTTCGTTCACGAGTACTGGGAGGAAGTCTATCTCGTGAGCGGCGACCTGACCGTCGGCAACGACGTCAACGGAGAGGGCGGCGAAGCCTTCGCGCCCAACACCTACGCTTGCCGTCCGCCCGGCGCATTCCACGGTCCGTTCAAGTCGGACGGCGGCTGCATGCTGCTGGAAATCCACTACTTCGACCCCGCCTGATCGTGGCCCCGACCCTGGAAGCGACGCTGCACCTGCTGGCGAGCGGTGGCGCAAATGCAAAGTCCTTGCTGGCATCGTGCGTCGAGCGGATCTGCAATCCCGCCGGCGAAGGCGGGCGGGTCTTTCCGCACGGCGTCAGCATGGCGGCGCGAAAGCAGGCCGCGGCCTGCGACATGCTGCGCGAGCAGGGCGTTGCCGGCCCGCTCGCCGGCGTGCCGCTCTCGGTCAAGGATCTGTTCGACGTGCAAGGCGATGTCACGCGGGCCGGCGCCCGCGTGTTGCCGGAAGTGCCTGCCAGCCACGATGCGCTCGCCATCGGGCGCCTGCGGGCGGCGGGTGCCGTCTTCGTCGGTCGCACCAACATGAGCGAATTCGCTTACTCGGGCGTCGGCATCAATCCGCACTATGGCACGCCGCGGAATCCCTTCGACCGCTCCGCGGCACGCATCCCGGGCGGATCGTCCGCCGGGGCCGCGGTCTCGGTCACCGACGGCATGGCTCTTGCCGCGATAGGCTCGGATACCGGCGGGTCCTGCCGCATTCCGGCAGCCCTGTGCGGCATCACCGGTTTCAAGCCCACGGCGAGCCGCGTGCCGTTGCGTGGCACCGTGCCCCTGTCGTCCAGCTACGACTCGGTCGGCTGCCTGGCCAGCACGGTGGCGTGTTGCGCCGCCATCGACGCCGTGATGGCCGGCGAGGACCTGGCTGCGCTGAAGCCGGTGCCGGTGGCAGGCCTGCGCCTGGCGGTACCGGCCGGGCTGGTACTCGAAGGCATGACGGACGAAGTGGCGCAGACGTATAAACGCGCCCTGTGCCGGCTTTCGGCGGCGGGCGCATTGCTGCGGGACGTTTGGTTCGACAGCTGGAACAGTCTTGCCGAAATCGGCGCCGACGGCGGGCTTGTCGCAGCGGAAGCCAGCGCCTGGCATGGCGACCTGATGGCAGCGCATGCCGGGCGCTACGATCCCCGCGTATTGTCGCGCATCCGCCTGGCTGACGGCCAGCGTGCCGCCGACTACCTGCGCATGCTCAAGCGCCGGGCCGCGCTGTGCCGGCAGGCGGACGCGGAACTGACCGGCTTTGACGCCGTGGTCCTGCCCACCGTGCCGATCGTGGCTCCCCGCATCGCCGATCTCGACGATGACGAGGCGTTCTTCAAGACCAATCGGCTGCTACTGCGCAACCCCGCCATCGCCAACATGCTCGACCTGTGTTCGCTGTCCGTTCCTTGCCATCGGCCGGGAGACGCGCCTGTCGGCCTGATGCTGTTCGGCCGCCACCTGGCCGACCGCAGGCTGCTGGCCATCGGCATGGGTGTGGAGAAGGTGCTGCAGCAGGACCGGCGCTAGGCAAGCACCGGCGACGATTCCAGACGCAACGAAAAAACACAGAGGAGACATCATGCCTGCAATGCGTTTCGGTGCGGCCATCCTGGCCAGCGCCACTGTTTGTGCCGCCCCCGTGGGAGCGGCGGAGCCAGCCCGGATCAGCGACGGCGTGGTCAAGATCGGCGTCCTGACCGACATGTCATCGATATTCTCCGATATCGGCGGCAAAGGGTCGGTCGTGGCGGCGCAAATGGCCGTGGAGGATTTCGGGGGCACGGTGCTGGGCGCGCCGGTCCAGGTGGTCCACGCCGATCACCAGAACAAGACGGACGTCGCCGCGACCATCGCCCGCGGCTGGTTCGACAACCAGAAGGTCGACATCATCCAGGACGCGCTGCCGTCGTCGGTGGCGCTGGCGGTGTCCAACCTGGGCAAGGTCAAGCACAAGATCGTCATCGCGAGCGGCGCCGGCACGACCCGGCTGAGCAACGAAGACTGCTCTGCCTATACGATCCAGTATTCGTACGACACCTATGCATTCGCCGCCAACACCGTCAAGGCGCTGACAAAGGGCGGGGACAACAGCTGGTACTTCCTGACCGTCGACTATGCCCTCGGCGCATCGCTCGAGAAGGATGCGACCGACGCGCTGGGCAGCGTCGGCGGCAAGATGGCGGGCAAGGCCAGGCACCCGATCAATTCCGCCGACCTGTCGTCCTACCTGCTCCAGGCCCAGGCGTCCGGCGCGAAGGTGATCGGCCTTGCCAACGCGGGAGCCGACACCGTCAACGCCATCAAGACGGCAAGGGATTTTGGCATCAACGCCACAGGCAAGCAGAAGCTGGCCGGGCTGCACATGTTCATCAGCGACATCCACAGCCTGGGGCTTCCCGCCGCGCAAGGCATGACGCTGACGACCGCGTTCTACTGGGATCGCGACGACGCCACGCGGGCCTGGTCCCAGCGCTTCTTCGAGAAGACGAAGCGGATGCCAACCCTCGTCCAGGCCGGGGTCTATTCCTCGACGATGCACTATCTCAAGGCCGTCCAGGCCGCGCGCAGCGACGACAGCGATGCGGTGCTGGCCAGGATGCGGGAGACGCCCGTCAACGACTTCTTCGCCAGGGACGGCAAGATACGCGCCGATGGCCTGATGGTCCACGACATGTACCTGGTCGAGGTGAAACGGCCGCAAGAGTCCAGGCGGCCGTGGGACTACTACAAGATCAAGAGCGTGATTCCCGCAAGCGAAGCCTTCCGTCCGCTCAGCGCCAGCACCTGCCCGCTCGTCGGCAAATAGGCGTGCCCCCGGCCGGCGCGAGCGCCGGCCAGACCCACCATCCAGGAGACCATTCAGCATGAAAACGCTCACTTTTGATATCGAGAGCCGCCAGGGAAATTCGCAGCGCAGCGTCACGATCCGCCAGCTCGTCGTGGCGGGCTGGACCGGACGGGATGCCGAAGCCATGGAGGCCCACATCCGGGAACTGGAAGCGCTCGGCGTCAGGCGCCCGCCCTACACGCCGGTCTTCTATCGTGTGGCGGCGCAACGCCTGGCTTCGCCGCGGGAGATCCAGGTGAGCGGCGAGGCGAGCAGCGGCGAGGCGGAGTTCCTGCTGGTAAAGGACGCAGGCGAGATCCTGATCGGCATTGCATCGGATCACACCGACCGCGAGGTGGAAACCTATGGCATCACGGTTTCGAAGCAGATGTGCGAGAAACCTTGCTCCGCGGCCCTGTGGCGCCTCGCCGAGGTCGAGGGCCACTGGGACCGGCTGATCTTGCGTTCCTACGCCACCATCGACGGCGAGCGCGTGCTGTATCAGGAGGGCGCGGTGACGGCCATGCGCTCTCCGGCCGATCTGCTGGCGAAGTTCGCCGGGCATGGCGGCGACTTCTCCGACGGTTCGGCGATGCTGTGCGGGACCTTGCCCGCGATAGGCGGGATCCGGGCGGCAGAGCGCTTCGAGATCGAGCTCGACGACCCGGTGCTCCGCCGCACCCTGCGGCATGCGTACGCCATCACGACGCTGCCCATCGCGGGCTGAGCACCGCTTCGGCGGCCATATCTCCAAGGCATACCCATTGTGTCACGGCCATGCACCTAGACGACTTGATACTAGAAACCCGCAACCTGGGAAAAACATTCCGGGGATTCACCGCGGTCAGCGGCGTTGGCCTGCGCGTACGCCGCGGCTCGATCCATGCCCTGATCGGCCCCAACGGCGCGGGCAAGACCACCTGCTTCAATCTGCTCACCAAGTTCCTGGAGCCGACCACCGGCACCATTCTCTTCAACGGTATCGATATCACCCGTGAGCGTCCGGCGCAGATCGCGCGGCGCGGGGTGATTCGCTCGTTCCAGATTTCGGCGGTATTCCCGCACCTGACCGTGCGGGACAACGTGCGCATCGGGCTGCTGCGCCAGCTTGGCACCGCGTACCGGTTCTGGCGCAGCGAACGTTCGCTCAGGGTGCTCGACGACCGCGCGATGGAGCTGCTCGAACAGGTCGGCTTGGCCGAGTTTGCGCAAACCGTGACTGTCAACCTGCCGTATGGCCGCAAGCGCGCGCTGGAGATCGCCACCACGCTGGCGATGGATCCGGAGCTGATGCTGCTTGACGAGCCCACGCAGGGCATGGGCCATGAAGACGTGGACCGCGTGACGCAGCTCATCAGGAAAGTGTCGGCGGGCCGCACCATCCTGATGGTGGAGCACAACATGAACGTGGTCGCATCGATCGCCGACAAGATCACGGTGTTGCAGCGTGGCGCCATCCTGGCCGAGGGCCCGTACGCAGCGGTGTCGACGGACCCGCGCGTGATGGAGGCGTACATGGGCACCGCTGATGCCGAACTGCGGGGCGCGCACTGAGGGAAGACATGACAACATCGAACACACCGGCCCTCGAGATCAGGGACCTGCACGCCTGGTACGGCGAATCCCACATCCTGCACGGGGTGGACCTGAGCGTGAATCGCGGCGAGGTGGTCACGCTGCTGGGTCGCAACGGTGCGGGGCGCACCACGACACTGCGCGCGATCATGGGCCTCACCGGCACGCGCAAGGGCTCGATCCGCGTCGACGGCAATGAAACCATCGGGTTGCCCACACACCGCATTGCGCACTACGGCATTGGCTACTGCCCCGAGGAGCGCGCCATCTTCTCCAGCCTGTCGTGCGGGGAGAACCTGCTGCTGCCGCCGCAACTGAAGGGGCGGCGCGCCGGCATGAGCGAGGCCGAGATCTACGAGATGTTCCCGAACCTGAAGGAGCGCCGCGAGAGCCAGGGCACGCGCATGTCGGGCGGCGAGCAGCAGATGCTGGCGGTCGGGCGCATCTTGCGCACCGGCGCCAACCTGCTGCTGCTCGATGAAATCTCGGAAGGACTCGCGCCGGTGATCGTGCAGGCGCTGGCCCGCATGATCCTGATGCTGAAGACGAGGGGGTACACGGTGGTGATGGTGGAGCAGAACTTCCGCTTTGCCGCGCCGCTGGCGGACCGCTTCTATGTGATGGAGCACGGCAGCATCGTTGAGCGCTTCGCGGCCAATGAGCTGGAAACGAAGATGCCCGTGCTGCATGCACTGCTGGGCGTATAAGGAACGTCGCATGACCATATTCGCTATCCCGCTCCCGGCCCTGCTGTCGCAGTTGATGCTGGGGCTCGTCAACGGCGCCTTCTATGCGATGCTGAGCCTGGGACTGGCCGTGATCTTCGGCCTGCTCAACGTGATCAACTTCGCGCACGGCGCGCTTTTCATGCTCGGCGCGCTGCTGGCATGGGCCGGCATGGAATACGCCGGGCTGAGCTACTGGGTGATGCTGGGGCTGTCGCCGCTGGTGGTGGCGGTGCTGGGTGTCGTCATCGAGAAGACCATGCTGCGCCGGATCTACGAGCTCGACCACATCTATGGCCTGCTGCTGACGCTGGGCATCACGCTCGTGATCGAGGGCGTGTTCCGCGCCGTCTATGGCGTGTCGGGCCTGCCGTACTCGCCGCCGGAAGCGCTGCAAGGCGCCACGGACCTGGGCTTCATGCGCTTGCCAGACTATCGCGTATGGGTGGTGGCCGCATCGCTCGTGGTGTGCCTGGCGACGTGGTTCATCATCGAGAAGACCAGGCTCGGCGCCTACCTGCGCGCCGGTACCGAGAACCCCAGGATGGTGGAGGCCTTCGGCGTCAACGTGCCGCTGATGGTGATGCTGACCTATGGCTTCGGCGTGGCGCTGGCGGCGTTTGCCGGCGTGCTGGCCGCGCCGGTCATGCAGGTATCGCCGCTGATGGGGCAGAACCTGATCATCATCGTGTTCGCCGTCGTGGTGATCGGCGGCATGGGCTCGATCACGGGCTCGATCTTCACCGGGCTCGGGCTCGGCGTGATCGAGGGTTTCACCAAGGTGTTCTATCCAGAGGCATCGTCGACCGTGGTGTTCGTCATCATGGTGATCGTGCTGCTACTGCGCCCGGCAGGGCTGTTCGGGAAGGAGAAATGATGAACGGACAATCCATCGCGGCGATCACACCGCGGCAAGACGCGGCGGCCCGCCGCTTTCCGAAGGGCGCCTTGTATGGCCTGCTGCTGCTGGGCTTGCTGGTGGCGCCGCTGGCCGGCGCCTACCCCGTGTTCGTGCTCAAGGTACTGTGCTTCGCGCTGTTCGCCTGTGCGTTCAACCTGCTGATCGGCTACACCGGGCTGCTGTCCTTCGGGCATGCCGCTTTCTTCGGCGGTGCCGGCTACGCGGCCGGCCACGCCATGAAGGTGTGGGGCGTAAGCCCGGAGACCGGCTTGCTCCTGGGCGCGGGCAGCGCGGCGCTGATCGGCTATGCGGTCGGCTCGCTGGCCATCCGCCGGCAGGGCATCTACTTCTCGATGATCACGCTGGCGCTGGCGCAGATGCTGTACTTCATCTGCCTGCAGACACCCTTCACGGGCGGGGAAGACGGCTTGCAGGGCATTCCGCGCGGCAAGCTGCTTGGCCTGCTGTCGCTGTCCGACGATACGACGCTGTACTACGTGGCCCTGGCGATGATCGTCGCGGCCTTCGCGCTGATCGTTCGCACCGTGCATTCGCCGTTCGGCCAGATCCTCAAGGCGATCCGGGAGAACGAGCCGCGCGCCATCTCGCTCGGCTATGACGTGGACCGCTTCAAGCTGATGGCGTTTGTGCTGTCCGCGGCCTTGTCGGGGCTGGCGGGTTCGATCAAGGCGCTGGTGCTGGGTTTCGAGACGCTCTCCGACGTGCACTGGTCGATGTCGGGCCTGGTGATCCTCATGACCTTGGTGGGCGGGCTTGGCACATTGTCGGGACCGATCATCGGCGCCTTCGTGGTGGTGGCGCTCGAGAACAAGCTGGGCGAGATAGGCAGCTACCTTGGCGCGCTGACCGGTATCGACGGCTTCAACGCCCTTGGCGAATCGGTTTCCATGGTGATGGGCGTGATATTCATTGTGTGCGTCCTGACGTTCCGCAAGGGTATTGTCGGCCGGCTGGGCGAACGATAGGCGGTGGCTGGCGGGCAGCCGCCAGCCCAGTGCTTCGTGGTATCGGTTACCCCCGGGATGGCTTCCCGCGCGCGGCTTCGGGCGGTGTGCCGGCCGATGCTCTATATTGCAGGCAGGAGCGGCCGCCGGCGCCAGCGCGCCAGGGCACCATCGCCCCGCAGCCGGACGCTGCTCCAGGCGTGCCGACCCGGACCAGGATCGAAACCATGAAGACTCCTTCGCAATACCTTGGTGGCTGGCTGTTGTGCGCCGCCGCGGCGGCCGCGCTGCCGGGCTGCAGCGTGCTGCAGCCGGTGGAAACGGCCCAGAAGATGATCGGCGCTCCCGAAGATGCCGTGCGCGGCACCTTCGGCACGCCCACCGACGTGTATCGCCTGGCCGATGGCACCACCCGCTGGATCTACTCCAGGCAGCCGCTCGGCTACCAGGCCTACGCGGCGGATTTCGATGCCGGCGGCAAGCTGACGGACTTCCGGCAGATGCTGACCAACACGGAAATCTACAAGGCCAAGGTCGATACCTGGACCAAGCGCGACGTGGAGGAGCATTTCGGCAAGCCGCGCATGCCACTCCAGTATTTTCCGCTGATGAAGCGCGAGGTCTGGTCCTACCGCTTCCGCCAGGACGGCATGCTCGCCTCGCTGTTCAGTTGCTACTTCGACAGCCAGGGCGTGTTGCGCCAGGTGCAGATCACGGTGGATCCGCTCGGCGGCGACAGCAGCCGCTCCAACTAAGCTGAAGTCTCTGCCGTCCGGCATGCCGGACGGCGTGCAATCCATCCTTCGGCACGCGTTGAAACGTTTCCCGCGCCTGGCTTCCACAATGGAGGCAAGTCCAGCTGCGGAGACAGCCATGCAAGTCACGCCGGCGGCCGATGCGGCCGCCAACCCTGCCAGCGGCCATGCCCGTGGTCCGCACGACCCGCCGCGCACGCGCGGGCGCGCCGCGGACCTGCTGCTCCTGCTGGCGCTGTCCACGCTGTGGGGCGCGTCCTACACCTTCATCCGCATCGGCGTCGCCACGATTCCACCGCTGACCCTGATCGCGGCAAGAACGCTGATCGCCGGCGGGCTTCTCGTCGCGTGGATGGCGGCCACGGGCGTGCCGATGCCGGTCGATGCCATGGTCTGGCGGCGCTTCGCGGTACAGGCCCTGCTCAACAGCGTGGTGCCGTTCACGCTGATCGCCTGGGCCGAGCAGTCGGTGCCGGCCGGGCTGGCCACCATCCTGAACTCGTCTTCGCCGGTCATCGCCGTGCTGGGCACATGGCTCGTCACGCGGCACGAGCGCATCACCGCACGCAAGCTGCTTGGCGTGGCGGCCGGGCTGGCCGGCATCTGCATGATCGTGGGCGCGAGCGCGCTTGGCGGGCTCGGCCAGCAATTGCTGCCGCAGCTGGCCATCGTGGCCGCCACGGTCTGCTATGCCGGCGCGGCGATCTATGGCCGCGGCTTCAAGGACCTGCCGCCGGCCGCGCCGGCCGCCGGTTCGCTGATGGTCGGCGCGGCGCTGCTGGTGCCGGTCAGCGTCGTGGTGGACCGGCCCTGGACGCTGCATCCGTCGATGGCATCGGTGGCGGCCCTGCTGGCGTTGTCGGTGTTCTCCACGGCGCTGGCCTTCGTGATCTATTTCCGCCTGGTGCGCACGCTCGGCCCGGTAGGAACCACCGCGCAGGCCTACCTGCGCGTGCCGGTCGGCGTGGCCATCGGCATGGTGTTCCTCGGCGAGTCGCTGGCGCCCGCCGCATGGATCGGGCTGGCCTGCGTGGTGACGGGCGTGGCCGCCATGACCTTGCCCGGGCGGCGCTAGCAATGATGCCGCGCCGCCCGGGATCCCCGGCGGCGGGCGGCTCAGAAGCCGGCCTTGTGAAGGGGGCCGTCCCAGCCGTCCAGGTACTTGGGCAGATCGTCCGCCACATCCACCACGCGGTGACGGTAGAACAGGTGCATGGCCGGCTGCAGGGCTTCCGGCAACTGGCCGCCGGCCGCCCGCGCGAACAAGCTGTTGGGCACCACCGACATGCCCAGCCGGTTGATGCCGAACAGGGTCTCGCCGCAATGCCGGCAGAACTGGCGCTGCAGCGCGCGCGTGGCATGGTGATACGTGGCGACGTGCTCGGCACCGCGTTGCACCGTCACTTGCGAGGGTTCCCAGGCTGTCGCCGCGAACATCGGCGTTGCATAGAAGTCACGGCAGGCCTGGCAATGGCAGTTGGCTTTCGCGACGGGTTCCCCGGCGATGCGCAGCTCGACCTGGCCGCAAAGGCACGCCAGCGTGGCGGGAATCGGCATGGGCTTGTCTCCTGTCTTGGTAAGGCGATGTGCATTCTACTTGCGGTCGCGCGAGCCTGCTTGGCGGCCCTCGCGCGGCGCCCGTGAACGGCCGCTCAGCCTTGCAGGGCGGCATCCAGCATGGCGCCGGACAGGCCGATCAGCAACGCCAGCGCGGAGGCGATGAACCAGCGCACGGTCTTGCGGTATTCCGGGACCTGGTCGTCCTCGATGCGCAGCGAGCGGAACAGCGCGACGATCTGCAGGCACACGGCAGCCACCAGCGACACCGCCGCGCACAGCGCCTGCGCGCTCCAGTGTCCGGGGCTTTCGAAGCCCCAGAAGCGCCAGAATGCCAGCGAGAAGCCCAGCAATACCGTGATGGCGGTGATGATGCCTTGCCGGTAGCCGGCCGGCACCACCTGTGGCGGCAGTGGCTTGGGCACTGGTGCGGCTGGGGCTTGGGGGGCGCTCATGGGGAGTCCTCCTGATCGGCGGCAGAGAAGCGGTATCCGTGCTGGAGTGAGTATAGGCAGGAGCGGCCCCGGCGCGTCCGCGGGCCGCCGGCATTACAATGCCGGTTCGCGGCGCGGCATCCGCTGCCCGGGCCGCCACATCCATCGAGTTTCGCTTCCCCATGTCTTCGCTTTCTTCCCCTGACAATCCGCTCTGGTTCGATGGCGCCGCCGGCCGCATCGAGGCCCTGGCCAACGCGCCGCAGGGCGCCCCCAAGGGCATCGCGGTGATCGCGCACCCGCATCCGCTGCTCGGCGGCAGCGCCACGCACAAGATACCGGTGGCGCTGGCCAGGCTGTTCGAGGCACGCGGCTACCTGGCAGTGCGCCCTAACTTCCGTGGCGTGGGCGGCACGCAGGGCGGGCACGATACCGGCGAGGGCGAGACGGACGACACCCTGGGCGTGGTGCGGCAGCTCATGCAGGCGCATCCCGGCTTGCCGCTGGCGCTGGCGGGATTCTCGTTCGGGGCTTATGTGCAGACGCGCGTGGCGGGACGGGTGCTGGCATCCGGTGGCCGCGTGGCGAGCCTGGTCCTGGCCGGCATGCCGGCGGGACCGGCACCGGGCGGGCGCAGCTACGACACGCCGGCGGTGCCGGCCGATGCCTTGGTCATCCACGGCGAGCAGGACGCCAACGTGCCGCTGCAGGCGGTGTTCGACTGGGCGCGGCCGCAGGAGTTGCCCGTGGTGGTGGTGCCGGGCGCCAACCATTTCTTCACCGGCAAGCTGCCGGTATTCCAGCGGGCGGTGGCGGAATACCTCGACCGGCAGGCGCGCACGGCCGCCGCCGGCTGACCGGGCCGCCGCGCCGCGTCAATCCATGGCGGCGTGGGCCACGGTGGCATCGTCGGCGTGGCGGGCGGGCTTGATCAGGAGGATCAGCGGCACCACCAGCAGCGTTGCCACGAACATGACCTTGAAGTCGTTGAGGTATGCGATCATCGTGGCCTGCTGGTTGATCGACTGGTTGAGCAAGGCCAGGTCATGGCGCGAGCCGCTGGCCAGCAGCGACTGCATGGCCGGGTTGTAGATGCTCACGTTGGCGGCCAGGTCTGCGTGCGCGACCTGCGTATTGCGCGTCATCAGGGTCTGGATCACGGAGATGCCGATGCTGCTGCCGATATTGCGCATCAGGCTGTAGGTGGCGGTGCCGTCGGCGCGCAACGCCGGCGCCAGGGTGGAGAAGGTCAGCGCGCTCAGCGGCACGAACACCAGCCCCAGCCCGAAGCCCTGGATGACGCCTGGCCACACGATGTCCGAAACCGACAGCACGATGGTGTACTGCATCATCTGCCACAGCGCGAAGGCCGAGATCAGGAAGCCGCACAGCAGCAGCATGCGCGCGTCGATGCGCTTGAGCAGGCGCCCGGCCAGCAGCATGGCCAGCATGGTGCCGGCGCCGCTCGGCGCGGTCACCAGCCCGGTGGTGGCGACGGGGTAGCCCATCAGGTTCTGCAGCATGGGCGGCAGCAGCGCGCGCGTGGCGTACATCACCGCGCCGATCACGAAGATAAAGCAGGCGCCGGTGGCGAAGTTGCGGTCCTTGAGCAGTTCGTAGCGGAAAAAAGAGAGCTTGCCTGCCGTGGCGGTGTGCGCGACAAAGTACAGGAAGGCCAGCGCCGCCACGATGGCCTCCACGCGGATCTCCATCGAGCCGAACCAGTCGAGCTGTTCGCCGCGGTCCAGCATGGCCTGGAACGCGCCGATGGCCAGCCCCAGCGTGATGAAGCCGAAGGCATCGAACCTGACGCTGCGCGCCGGCTCCCGGTTCGGCAGGAACGACAGCACGCCGAACAGCGCGAAGGCTCCGATCGGCACGTTGATGAAGAATACCCAGCGCCAGTTGTAGCTGTCGGTCAGCCAGCCCCCCAGGGTCGGGCCCAGGATGGGTCCCACCATGACGCCCATGCCCCACACCGCCATGGCCTGTCCCTGCTTCTCGCGCGGGTTGATATCGAGCAGGATCGACTGCGACAGCGGCACCAGCGAGGCACCGAAGATCCCCTGCAGCAGGCGCGATGCGACGATCTGCGCCAGCGTCTCGGAGAGCCCGCACAAGGCCGAGGCCACGGTGAAACCGGCGATCGAGATGGCCAGCAGTCGCTTGACGCTGAGCCGGTCGGAAAGCCAGCCGGTGAGCGGCGTGGCGATCGCGGCGGCGACGATATAGGAAGTGAGGACCCAGGTGATCTCGTCCTGCGAGGCGGACAGGCTGCCCTGCATGTGCGGCAGCGCCACGTTGGCAATGGTGCTGTCGAGCGTCTGGATCAGGGTCGCGGCCATGATTGCGATAGTGATCATGGGCCGGTTGAGCGGCGTCTCGACGCGCGCGGGCACCGCTAGGGAAGACATGGTGGGGGCGGCCTGGCAGGATGATAAGCATGCTTATTATACGGCGGCGCCCCGATGTGGCAAGCGCTTACGTCCTCCCCGCGCACTGAAGGGGCGCCGCGCAGATGTTTGTACAATCGCGCCATGGAAACGAAACTCGAAAAGCGCTTTGGCTTCCTGGTCTCGGACGTTGGCCGCCTGTGCGGCAAGCGTTTCGACGACCTGGCGAAGTCCTCGCTCGACCTGACCCGCGCGCAGTGCCATGCGCTTGCCTACCTGAGCCACTACGGCGAAGTGAACCAGGCGCGGCTGGCGGACCTGCTGGAAGTGGCGCCGATCTCCGCCGGCCGCCTGCTGGACCGCATGGAAGAGGGGGGCTGGATCGAGCGCAAGCCCAATCCCGAAGACCGCCGCGAACGCGTGGTGCGCATGACGGCCAAGGCAGAGATGGCGCTGGACAAGGCGCGCCGCGTCGGCGACGAGGTCGCCGCCGAGGCGCTGGCCGGCCTGAGCGCGCAGGACCGGGACCAGCTGATCAGCCTGCTGCAGCGCGTGCGCATCAACCTGGGGACGATTGTCGACCGGTAAAGGGGGCGCCCGGGGGGGCGGCCGCGCGCGCAGCCACCGCAAGCCGCTCAAGTTCTCCGCCCGGGTGCCGATGATCCGGTTATCCCAAACTCTTCGGACAACCTGATCATGTCGAGCATCACCGCGTTTGCCCCTCAGGTAACGCCTTCCGGATCGACTACCCCCGTCAAGGCCGCAGCGGCCGAAGGCCAGGACACCCAGGCCACGGGCGCATCGGCTTCCGCCGCGGGCGGCCACATCTCCGGCCCGGCCGGGCTGGGGGGCGCCAGTGCCAGCGGCGCCAGCAGCGACAGCAGCAGCGGCGAGTCCGACACCGTCAAGGAACTGAAGAAGCAGATCGCCCAGTTGCAGAAGCAACTGGCCGAAGAACTGCGCCAGCTCAAGGCAGTCGAGGCCAGCAAGATGGACCGCGAGGCCAAGACCGCCGCCGTGGGCAACCTCCAGGCCCAGGTCGCCCAGACCTCGGCGTCGCTGCAGACGGCCATGAACGCACTGACCCGGACCCTGCTGGCCGAGAACGGCAACACCTCGGGCTCGATGCTGAATACCACGGCGTAATACCCGCGCCTGCCAGTGCCTGGCGTCCGGCCGCGGGCCGCGCCGGGTCCGCGCCAGGCCTGCGCCAAGCTTGTGCCAGTTCCGGCCGCGGCTCAGCCCGCGAAGTACTCGTGCAAGGACTGCACCGCCACCGCTCCCTCGCCAACCGCGGCGGCAACGCGCTTCACGGAGCCGGCGCGCACGTCGCCAACGGCGAAGATGCCCGGATGGCTTGTCTCCATGGGCTGCGGAGGCCGCTCGAGCCGCCAGAGGGAGGGCGGCACCTGCGAGCCCGTGAGGACGAAGGCCTTCTCGTCCAGCGCCACGCAATCGCCCAGCCACGCCGTACAAGGATCCGCGCCAAGGAACAGGAACACGTGCTCGATGTCCAGCAGCACGGGGTCCTTGCCCCGCGTCACGCACCGCACCTGCCGCAGCCTGGAGTCGCCGATCAGGTCGACGATCTCGGTCTCCGTATGCAGCGTGATGTTGCCGGCGGCTTCGATCCGCTGGATCAGGTAACGCGACATGCTCGCCGCGAGGCCCTTGGCGCGGACCATGACGTGGACGTGGCGCGAGTGTCCCGAGAGGAATACCGCCGCCTGCCCCGCCGAATTCCCGCCACCGACGACGATCACCGCGTCGTCGGAGCAGTAGGTCGCCTCCATGAACGAGGCGTTGTAATAGATCCCCCTTCCTTCGAATTGCGCCAGGTTCTTCAGGGGCGGCTTGCGATACCTCGCGCCCGTGGCGATCACCACCGCGCGCGCGTGAATATCCTCCCCGTTGTCGAGCCGCATGTCGAACGCGGCTTCACCATCGCAGCGCAGCGCTTCCACCTGCACCGGCACGGCCACCTCGACGCCGAATTTCCGCGCCTGCGACAAGCCGCGCCCCGCCAGCGCCCGCCCCGAGATGCCTGTCGGAAAACCGAAGTAGTTCTCGATCTTGGAACTCGTGCCCGCCTGGCCGCCGGGCGCCTTGGCGTCCAGCACGATGACCCGCAGGCCTTCGGACGCGCCATACACCGCGGCGGCCAGGCCGGCGGGGCCCGCGCCGACCACCGCAAGGTCGAAGTGCCTTCCGTGCAGTGCGTCCGGGCTTGAGCCGATCGCGTCGGCCAGCTCGCGGTTGCTCGGATTTCGCAAGACCTCGCCGCGCGGCGTGATGACGGCGGGAATATCCTCGGCGCGGACACTGAACCGGCGCATCAGGTCCTTTGCTTCCTCATGCACTTCGATGTCGAAGTAAGCCGCCGGCTGGCCGTTTCTCGCAAGGAACTCGCGCAGGCGAAGCACGTTGGGACACTGCCGCGAGCCAATCACGATCACGCCGCCACCTGCTTCATCGTCGATGAAGGCGACGCGCCGCAGGATGAACGCGCGCATGACAATCTCGCTGAGGTCGGCTTCGGAAATGACCAGCGTACGCATTGCCTCGGCCTCGATGACGAGCATCTCGCTGTCGCGGTCGGCCTTGACGGTAGCGACCGCGCCTCGCCCGACCAGCGAACCGATATCGCCCGAGAACATGCCGGGGCCGTGCTTGCCGACGACGTGCGAGCCGAGGGCGGTACTGCGTTCGACCTGGACGCCGCCGGAGAGCACGACGAAGGTCCTGACATGGCGGTCGCCCTGCCGGAACAGCACCTCGCCGGCGGGAATGTGGCGCCGCTCTCCATAGCGGCTCATCAGTTGCAGCTGCGCCTGGCTCAGTAGCGGATAGAGCTGGTGCTGGCGGCTGGCGAGTGGCGACGGTGGCAAGTCTTTCGGATCGGCCTTATTCATCACGTCCCCCTCATCCGTCCCGGCGCGCAGCCGTGCGGCCGCGAATCGCGCAGCCCCGAAAGCCGCGGGAGCGACTCCGGCCAGCGCATGCATGGCTCAGACAATATTAGCAGCGTTCTCGCATGGCGAAAGTGCCTGAGGGTGCCCTCGGATCTCGCCGCGCGATCCGCCGTGGCGCATGGCGCTAGCCGGCCTGGCGCCGCGTGCGCCTTGTGGGGCTGGCGGCGCCCGCAACGCCCGCCAGCTGCGACAGCGAATGCTCGGCACCGCGGCTGGCATCGGCCACGAAGTCAATGAAGCGCCTGACCCGTACGGGGATGTGGCTGCGATGCGGGTAGTACATGTAGAGGCCCACATTATTGCTGCTGAAGCGCGACAGCACCGGGACGAGCCTGCCGGTCCCGAGGTCCTCGTGCACCATGTAGGCCGAGAGCTGACCGATCCCGATGCCGGCCCGCACCGCCTCGACCTCCGTCTCGACGTCGTTGAAGGTGGCCACGGCGGGGAATTCCTGGTACACGAGATTGCCGTCCACCTGCAGCTCCCATGGCACCATGCGGCCCGTGACGGGGCGCCTGAACCCTGTGCACTGGTGGTTGGCGAGGTCTTCCAGGCTACCCGGCTCGCCATGCTTTTCCAGGTAGGCCGGGGCGGCACAGATCAGCAGCGGCAGGTCGCACAGCCGCCGGGCCACGAGATTCTGGCCGGGGCTCGTGCCGGCGCGAAATCCGATATCGATCCGTGACTCGACCAGGTCAGTGAACAGGTCGCTCAAGACGATATCGAAGGTGATCCCGGGGTACTGTTCGCGGAATGCCCTGATCAGCGGCACCAGCACGCGGGCGCCAATGGAAGGCGGCGCCGTGAGACGGATCATTCCGTCGTCTTCGCTCTTGCTGCTGCGCACCTGTCCGAGCGCCTCGTCGAGCTGACGCATGCCGGGCTCCGCGAGCTCGAATAGCCGGGCACCCTCGGTGGACAGGCTCATCTTGCGCGTGGTCCGGTGAAAAAGCCGCACGCCCAGTTCTTCCTCCAGGGTGCGAATCGCCTTGCTGACGGCTTGCGGTGTGACGCCGGCCTCCACTGCCGCCTGGTTGAAGCTCTTCGCCCGCACGACGCCAAGAAAGAGAGTGAGTGCCCGGGCCTTGTCCATGATTTGCAACCAGCGGTTGGGAATGAAGCAATGATGGTACGCCTGGCGCAATGGACGCGCCAAACCGATGGCAGCCGGAAGCATCGCGCGCGCCGGCGTGGCGCGCGGTGTCAGATCAATTGCCGGAGTTGTCCCGCTGCTGCTTCCAGCTGATGTCTCAGCAATCTCAGCAGGCAATACATGCCGTAGGCTTCTTCGGATTTCTCGCTTTGCATCTCCGCCAGCGTCATCACGCTGTCCAGCCCCGCGCGGACGCTATCGAGTTCGGCGCAACCGTTGGTCACGCGCTGGCGGATATCCGCGCCCAATACCTCGATCAGGGCAGCCACTTCGGGGACGCGGGGATTGGGCTTGGTGCCGGCGGCGATGGCTGCATCGATCAGTTCCGCGATCAGCTCGCTGTGCTGGCTGATGACGGGCCCGGACAGCAGCGGCGCACTGGCGGCGGCAGCGGTGGCGGGCTTGGAGCTGTTGCGGGCGTTGTGGCGCAATGGTGCCTCCTGGGATAGGGAGGGCCGCTTGCGCTTGTTCCCATGCAAGGGAAGCGGGCCCGGAAAAACTGCCTGGCGATGCTACGCCGTTTCCCCGCTGCTTTGGCGCAGCTTCTGTGTTGTTGCCGCGCCGTTCTTGCGCCGTTCCTGCGCCGTTCTTGCGCCATTCTTGCGCCGTCCCGCACTCCCCGGCACTGCTTCGTGCGATTTGCAGGCAACCCGATCCTGCGATTCTTGACGATCGGGGTGGGGGTGTCAAGCTGATGCCATGTCGGTTTTGTGACGTTTCTGTTGCGGGTCGCGCGGTGGTTGCGGGGGGACGCGCAGCGTCGATGCCGGCAGCGCCGACGGTCGATCCATCACCTATTCTTGTAGATCGCACGCCAACGACAGGACACCCAAATGGTCACCCCGACACCCCAACAAATCCCCGCCACCCTCATCCCCGGCGACGGCATCGGCCCCGAAGTCGTGGAGGCCACCGTCAAGCTGCTCGATGCCCTGGGCGCGCCGTTTTCCTGGGACGTGCAGCAGGCCGGCATGGCGGGCATCGCGCAGGGTGGCGACCCGCTGCCGGAGGCGACGCTGGAGAGCATCCGCCGCACCGGCCTGGCGCTCAAGGGGCCGCTGACCACGCCGGTGGGCGGCGGCTTCCGCTCGGTCAACGTGCGGCTGCGCGAGGCGTTCAACCTCTACGCCAATGTGCGGCCCGCGCGCACGCTGGTGCCGGGGCGCTTCGAGGATATCGACCTGGTGCTGGTACGCGAGAACGTGGGCGGTTTCTACGTGGCGCACGACTACTACATCGGCGTGGGAGACGATCCGCATGCCGTGGCGGTCTCCACCGGCACCAACACGCGCGATGCCTGCCGGCGCATTGCCCGCTTCGCCTTTGAGTACGCGGTGAAGAACCAGCGCAAGAGGATCACCGTGGTGCACAAGGCCAATATCCTCAAGGCGCTGACCGGGATTTTCCTGGAGGCCGCGCGCGAGGTGGCGCAGGACTATGCCGGCCGCGTCGAGATGGACGACCGCATCGTGGATGCCTGCGCGATGCAGCTCGTGCTCGATCCCTGGCAGTTCGACATGCTGCTGTGTACCAACCTGTTCGGCGATATCCTGTCCGACCAGATCGCCGGGCTGGTAGGCGGCCTGGGCATGGCGCCGGGCGCGAACATCGGCGACGCCGCCGCCATCTTCGAAGCGGTGCACGGCTCGGCGCCGGATATCGCCGGCAAAGGCATCGCCAACCCGATCTCGCTGATGCTGGCCGCCGGACTGATGCTCGAGCATGTGGGCCGGCAGGACCTGGCGGTCCGGCTGCGCGGCGCGATCGACCAGGCGCTCAACCAGGACCAGGTCAGGACCGGCGACCTGAAGGGATCGGCCTCGACCCTGCAGTTCACCGAAGCGGTGGTGAAGCGCCTGGGCTGAGTCCACGCGCCGGACCCGCCAGCGCGCCGATACGTGCGTCAGGCCAGCAGCCTTGCCTCGGTCAGCTGTTGCAGCGTGTCGAGGCTCATGCCTTCGGCCATCGCTTCGACCTGCAGGCCATCCGGCGTGACACGCATCACCGCCAGGTCCGTGTAGATGCGCTTCACCACGCCGTGCGCGGTCAGCGGCAGGCTGCAGCGGTGCCTCAGGCGCGGGCGGCCTTCGCGCGTGGTGTGTTCCATCAGCACCCACACCTCGCGCGCGCCGTAGGCAAGCTCCATGGCGCCGCCCACCGCGGGCGGGGTGTTCGGGTCGGCGCGGGTCCAGTTGGCGAGATCGCCGTTCTCGGCGACCTCATACGCGCCGAGGATGGCCAGGTCCAGATGGCCGCCGCGCATCATGGCGAAGCTCAGCGCGGAATCGAAGATCGCCGCGCCCGGGCGCAGCGTCACCGGCTGCTTGCTGGCATTGACGAGTTCCGGATTCTCCTGCCCGGCCGGCGGCCTCGGGCCCAGGTGGAGGATGCCGTTCTCGCTGTGCAGGAAAACCTCGCGGCCGGGCGGGATCATGTCGCCCACCTGCACCGGCAGGCCGATGCCGAGGTTCACGTAGGCCCCGGCGGGAATGTCCTGTGCCGCGCGCTGCGCGACCTGTTCACGGGTCCACCGCATCATTGCGCGCTCCCATTTTGCGTTGCCGCTGCCGTGACGACCACCCGGTGCACGAAGATGCCGGGTGTCACGATCCGTTCCGGGTCCAGGGCGCCGGCCTCGACCATGCCGTCGACCTCGGCCACCACCACGCGCGCGGCCGTGGCCATCACGGGATTGAAGTTGCGCCCGGCCAGTTGATAGTCCAGGTTGCCGAGGCGGTCGGCGTGCCGGCCGCGGATCAGCGCGAAGTCGGCATGCAAGGGCAGCTCCAGCACATGCTGCACGCCCTTGATCTCGCGCGTGTCCTTGCCTTCTGCCAGGATGGTGCCGGCGGTGATGGGGCAGTAGAAGCCGCCCAGACCGGCGCCCGCGCAGCGGATGCGCTCCACCAGCGTGCCCTGGGCCACCAGTTCGAGTTCGATCTCGCCGCGCCGGTAGGCGTCGCGGAAGGCGGTGGCGCCCGCGGTCAGCGGGTAGGAGCAGACCAGCTTGCGCACGCGGCCCGCCTCGATCAGGCTGGCCACGCCCTCGCCGTCGTAGCCGGCATTGTTGGATATCACCGTGAGGTCGCGCGCGCCGTGCGCCAGCACCGCGCCGATCAGGCCACCCGGCAGTCCGGCGCTGCCGAAGCCGCCCACCATCACCGTGGCGCCGTCGTGCAGCCCGTGCAGGGCCTCGCCGCAGCTGCCCACCTGTTTGTTCACCAGTCCCATGCGAGGCTTGCTCCCCATCCGTGCCGCGGCACTCCATGCCGCCAAGGCAGCATCATGCGTCGGGGAGCAGCATAGGTTCAAGTATCGCTTGCTTAATTTTTGATAAGCTAGACTTATGATCATGACGAACTCCGGTGATCCGGAAAAGACGGCGCCAATGAACCTGGAACTCCGCCATTACCGCTATTTCGTCGCGCTGGCCGAAGAACTGCACTTCGGGCGGGCGGCGGAGCGGCTCGGCATTTCGCAGCCGGCGCTGAGCCAGCAGTTCCGCTGGATCGAGCAGGAGGCGGGCGCGCCCCTGCTCTCGCGCAACAAGCGACGCCTGGCGCTGACCGAGGTCGGCACGGTGTTCTACGAGGAGGCCGCCGGCATCCTGCGGCAGGTACGCCAGGCCGAGCTGGCCACCGCCAGCGCCAGCCGGGGCGATGTCGGCAGCGTGTCGATCGGCTACGTGGCATCGGCCGCGTTGTCTGGCCTGCTGCCGGGCCTGGTCCATCGTTTCCGCCAGGAGTATCCCGGCGTCGGCATGTCGATGCGCGAGACCGACGTGCCGGCGCAGCTCGAAGCCGTGGCGCGCGGCGAGCTCGATATCGGCTTCGTGCGGCCGCCGCTGCGCTCCCTGCCGGAAGGCGTGGCGCTGCTCGACATCGCGGCCGAACCGGTGGTGCTGGCCATGCACGCCACCCACCCGCTGGCGCGGCGCGCGCGCATCGACGTGGCGCTGCTGCGCGACGAGACCTTCATTTGCACGCACACGGAACACGGCACCGGCTTCTACGCCATTACGCTGGCCATCTGCGGCCAGGCCGGCTTCCAGCCGCGCGTGGAGGCGCTGTCGCGGCAGATGGCGACCATCATCAGCATGGTGGCGGCGGGCTTCGGCGTGGCGTTCATCCCGGCCTCCATGCGCGCGTTCGCGCCGCCGGACGTGGTATTCAAGCCGCTCGCGCGCAACGATGTGCTGTCCCACCTGGCGGTGATCCATCGCCGCAACGAGCGCTCCCCCGCGGTGCTGCGGCTGCTGGAGCGGTGCCGGCAGCTCAAAGGCCGGCGCCAGAAATGAAAACGGGCCGGGCGGGGTGATCTCCCGCCCGGCCCGCCGCCACGCGCAGCGGGGCTTACGCCTTGAGCTGCTCGCGGATCGGCAGCGCGCGGATGCGCTTGCCGGTGGCCGCGAAGATGGCGTTGCACAGCGCCGGCGCGATGACCGGCACCGCGGGCTCGCCGACGCCGCCGAGCGGCGCGTCGAAGCTGCCCGGCACCAGGTGCACGTGGATGGCGCGCGGTGCGGCCGGGGCGCGCATCACTTCGTACTGGTGGAAGTTGTCCTGCTGGGCACGTCCATCCTTGAAGGTGATCTCGCCCGTGGTGGCGAGGCTGATGCCCATGATGCAGGCGCCTTCGACCTGCGAGCGGATGCGGTCCGGGTTGATCTGCGCGCCGCAATCCACCGCCATATCGATGCGCGGCACGCTGATGCCGCCATCATCGCTCACCGCCACCTCGATCACCGCCGCAACATAGGTCACGAAGCTGTAGCAAACCGCCAGGCCGAGGCCGCGGCCCTTGGGCAGCTTCCTGCCCCAGCCGGCTTCGCGCGTGGCCAGTTCGATCACGTTGCGCAGCCGGGCAGTATCGAGCGGATACTGCTGCGGCGACTCGCCGTAGTTCCACGTATCGGACAGTTGCGTCGGGTCGACCTTGCGGTCCGGTCCCAGCAGCGCGAGCAGGTAGTCGCGGTGATCGCGCCCGGCCGCGGCGGCCAGTTCGGCCGCGAACGACTGCACGGCGAACGCGTGCGGCACGTTGGATACCGAACGGAACCAGCCGATGCGCGTGTGCGCCTCCACCTCAGGGTTCTCCACGCGCACGTTGGGGATGTCGAAGGGCATGTTGACGGCCGACATGCCGAGCTCGAACGCCGCTTCGTTCCTGGCGCCGGCAGCGAAGATCGAGGCGATGGTGGAAGCCGCGGTGCGGTGCAGCCAGGCCTGCGCGCGGCCGTCGGCGGACAGCATGGCTTCCATGTGCTCGACGGAGACGGTGTGGAAGTAATCGTGGTGCAGGTCGTCGTCGCGCGTCCACGTGACCTTGACCGGCTTGCCGTCCATGGCCTTCGACAGCAGCGCGGCTTCAGCGGCGAAGTCCGGCTTGGACTTGCGGCCGAAGCCGCCGCCCAGCAGCGTCACGTGCACGGTGACGTCCTCGGGTTTGAGGCCGAGATGCCCGGCCACGGTCTCGCGCGTGGCCTGCGGTGCCTGCACGGAGGTCCATACCTCGCACTTGCCGCCTGCGATGCGCGCGGTGGCCACCGGCGGCTCCATGGTGGCATGGGCCAGATGCGGCAGGTAGTACTGCGCCGTGACGTGTTTGCCGGGGCCGGCCAGCGCGGCCATGGCGTCGCCCTGGTTGCGCACGACCTTGCCGGGCTGGCTGGCGGCTTTTTCCATGGTGGCGCGGAAAGCAGCGGACTCATAGCTGGCGTTGGGGCCGTCGTTCCACTGGATCTTGAGCGCCTCGCGGCCCTTGATGGCCGACCAGGTATTGGTGGCGATCACCGCCACGCCGCCGAGCGGGTGGAACAGCGCGGGCGCGGGGCTGCCGGCGATTTCCACCACCTTGACCACGCCGGGCACCTTCATCGCCTGCGCGGCATCGAAGCTGGCGACCTTGCCACCGAACACCGGCGGGCGCGCCACCACGGCGTAGAGCATGCCGTCCAGGCGCACGTCGATGCCATATTGCGCGCGGCCAGTGGCGATGTCATGCCCGTCGATGCTGCGCGTGCTGTCCTTGCCGATATAGCGGAACTGCGCGGGGTCCTTGAGCTTGAGGCTGGCGGGTGCCGGCACCGGCAGGCGCGCGGCGTCCTTCGCCAGCGCGCCGTAGCCCAGGCTCCTGCCGCTCGCGGCGTGCACCACCGCATGGTTGCGCGCCTGCACCTCGCTCACCGGCACGCCCCAGCGCGCCGCCGCGGCGGTTTCCAGCATGGCGCGGGCACTTGCGCCCACGTGCCGCATCGGCTCGAAGAAATGCCGCACGCTGCGCGAGCCGTCGGTGTTCTGGCTGCCGTAGCGCGCTTCGTCGCCGGGCGCCTGCACCACGCGCACCCGGGCCCAGTCGGCCTCGAGTTCGTCGGCCACCACCATCGGCAGGCTGGTGCGCACGCCCTGGCCCATCTCGGAGCGGTGGCAGACGATGGAGACCTGGCCGTCCTCGCCGATGGACAGGAACACCAGCGGGCTGTCCACCGCGCCGCCGGGCATGCCGTCGCGACCGTATTTCTTGGGTTCGTCGGCGGCCAGCACGACGCCGTCCAGGCCCACCGTGAGCGTCAGCCCGGCGATGGCGCCCATGCCCTTGAGCCAGCGGCGGCGCGCTGCCGATTGCGGGCTGCCGTCCGCGGCCGTCGTGAGTGCGTCGCGGGCGTTCATTTGGCGCTCCGCTTGCCGGCGGTGCCGGTGGCCTTGCCACCGGCCTTGGCGCCCGCCACATTGGACTTGGCCACGTGCTGGATGGCCGCGCGAATGCGGGTATAGGTGCCGCAGCGACAGATATTGCCGCTCATGGCGCCGTCGATATCGGCTTCGGTCGGGTGGGGGTTGGCGTGGAGCAGTGCCGTGGCGGACATCAGCTGGCCCGCCTGGCAGTAGCCGCACTGTGGCACGCCGAATTCCTCCCAGGCCGCCTGCAGCGCCTGGCCGGTCTTGTCCGCCGACAGGCCCTCGATGGTGGTGATCTTCTTGCCTGCGACCGCCGAGATCGGCGTCACGCACGAGCGGATGGGCTGCCCGTCCAGGTGCATGGTGCAGGCGCCGCACAGCGCCATGCCGCAGCCGAACTTGGTGCCGGTCATGCCGAGGTGGTCGCGCACCGCCCATAGCAGGGGGGCGTCGTCCGGCAGGTCGATCGAATGCGGCTTGCCGTTGATCGTGATTGTTCTCATCGTCTTGTGGGGAGTGGTCCAGCGGAGGAAGGACGGCCAGCGCGCATCGGCATGCGGGCCGCTGCGGCAACGTGGCGCAATGCGCATTGTGACGCCGGCGGGGATGGGGCGGGAATGACGCCGTCGGGATTTGTCAATTCCGGAAAACGGAATAAAGGCGCCAGGCCATCGCAAGGGGGGGCGAAAGCAGGAGCACTGGCCAGCATCGGCGCGCGCCGGCCTGCGCCGGTCGTCGCGCTATTTTAGTTAGAGATCAAACTTTTTATTGACAAGGGCTGCCAAGGTGCTACGATTGCTTCATGTAGTTCGATATCTAAGTATTTTTTGTGGGATACCACGCGAACCTGCCGGATCAACCGGAACCTGGAGCCAAGCATGTACGACACTTTTGCAACCGACAAGCTGATTGACCTGTGGCTGACCGAAGACATCGGCATCTGCGACCTGACCGTCCAGACCATGATCGAGAAGGACGAGACAGGTTCGTTCTATATGAACGCACGTGAACCGATGCTGATTGCCGGCGTGGACGTGGCCGCGCGCGTGTTCAAGCGCTATGACCCCGAACTGCATGTCGACGTACGCGTCGCCGACGGCGACAAGGTCGGCAAGGGCGCCATCCTGATCGCGGTGAGCGGCTCCGCGCGCAGCGTGCTGACCGCGGAGCGCACGGCGCTGAACATCATGCAGCGGCTCTGCGGCATCGCCAACCAGACGGCTCGCTACGTGGAAGCGATCGCCGGCACCAAGGCGCGCCTGATCGACAGCCGCAAGACAACCCCGGGGCTGCGGGCGCTGGAAAAGCACGCGGTCACCTGCGGAGGCGGGCTGAATCACCGGCTTAGCCTGGACAATGGCGTGATGATCAAGGACAACCATATTGCCGTTTGCGGCAGCATTGCCGCGGCCGTGGCGCGCGCGCGGCGGCAGTTGCCGGTGCTGACCAGGCTCGAGGTCGAATGCGACCGGCTCGATCAGGTGCGCGAGGCGCTCGACGCGGGCGTGGATGTGATCATGCTCGACAATATGTCGGTGCCCGACATGCGCGAGGCGGTGGCCTTCGTCGACGGGCGGATCAAGGTCGAAGCGTCAGGTGGCATTCGCCTCGAAACGATCCGCCCGATCGCCGAGACCGGCGTCGACTACATCTCCACCAGCAAGATCACCCAATCGGCACCTGCGGTGGACATCGGTCTGGACGACGCGGTGTAAGCGGGCAGGGCAACACGTCAGGTCACTCCTGCATCGCCGGCCAGAAGTCTGCCGACCGGTCATGTTGGTTGCGCGAGGCAAGTCCTCGCGCTTTTTTTCGCGCGCTCCCGGCGCGTACCCCGCGCAGACGGCGGGCGCTTGTCTCCGGCGGGCCTCAGAGGCTTGCCAGCAGGCGGCCCAGTTCTTGCGTGGATGGCACGCGGCGGCCAGTGCCTTCCGCTTCGGTCTCGTCCTGCGCCAGGTTGCGGATGACGGCCATCAGCACCTTGCGCGCCGCGGCCACTTCCGCGGCCGACACGCCCTGGATGGCGATGTCGTTGACTTCCTCCGCCAGCGGCACCAGCTTGCGCTCGAGCGCCTTGCCCGACCGCGTCAGGAAAACGTGGATGTTTTTCTTGTTGCCGGGGAGGTGCGTGCGTTCGACATAGCCCAGGGCCTCGAGTGCCTTGACGGCGGTGAACGTGGTCGGCTCGGTGACGCCGGCGAGATCGCTCAGCTCGCGTTGCGACAGCCCGTCGTTGGTCCACAGGATGCGCAAGATCACCCAGTGCCCATACGACACCTGGTGTTCGGCCAGCCGCATTTGCAGGGCACGGATGAATGCGCGCGCCCCATCCTTGACAAGGTGAGCCAGGCGCTCGCTGGCAAGCTCCTCTTCCTTCGGGGCTGCCTGGGGTGCTTTCGCTTTCGTGGTTGCCATGTTGACGGTCTTCGATTCCGATTGCGGCGCCTGCGAAGCGCCGCGCCTGTATCTCCGAATGATATCGCGTCGGCCCCCGAAGTGCCGCGACGCGGGCGTGGCGCTGCGGACCGTCCGCTTTCACTAATGTAGTGCTCACTACATCAGTGCGGCGTGCGCAGGGCCGGCGCCGGCATGCACCCGCACAGGGATTTCGCCTGGCGCCGGAGACGGAAATTCCTCCGGTTCCTTGTGCACAAAGGCTTTCCGGCATTGGCCCGGCTCTTGCATATTCTTAGATGTCGAACTTATCTTGACAACGCGATGACAGCTGCTAGCATAGCTAGTACTTCGATATCTAAGCAAAATTGCGCGATGCCGCAAAGGACGACAAATGAGAAGCGAGGACTTCAGCACCATCTCGACGGCGCCGCTAGGCAAGCCCGTGGCCGCCGGCACGTTCTTTCTCGTGGTGGGACCCAGCGGGGCGGGCAAGGACTCCTTGATGGACGGCGCGCGTGCGGCACTGGCGGGCGATGCGCGCTATGTCTTCGCGCGCCGGGTGATCACGCGCGCTGCAGGTGCGCCAGGCGAGGACCACGAGGGCGTCGATGAGTGCGAGTTCGCCGCCCGCGAGGCAGCCGGCGAGTTCCTGATGACCTGGCAGGCGCATGGCCTGCGATACGGCTTGCCGGCAGCGACCTTGCGCGAGCTGGAGTGCGGACGCCACGTGGTAGCCAACGGTTCGCGCAGCGTGGTGGCGGCGCTGGCGCAGCGCATGCGGAATTTCATGGTGATCCACGTGACGGCGCCGGCTGCCGTGCTGGCGCAACGCATCGCTGCGCGGGGCCGCGAATCCGGCGACGCGGTGCGGCGCCGGCTGGAGCGCGCGCCCGATCCCATGCCGGCCGGCGTGCCATGCGTTTCGGTGTGCAATGACGGCACGCTCGAAGCCGGCGTCATGCATTTCGTGCACGCATTGCGCTCGACGGCCATTGCGCTGGCCCTGCGGCCGGTGCCGGTCTCGGCCGAAGGCGCGCATATCGCCTACGTTTCCCCCGCTGTTGCCGACGCCGTTCGCCACGCGCGCGTGGCCGTGCGCGCCGGCGGCCTGGAGTTGCCCGCCGCCTTGCATGTACTGGACAGCGCGGCGCTGCTGGGCGACCACGAAGTGGGACTGTCAGGCCCGCTGCGCGAGCGGCTGGGCGCGGTGGCGGGCGCCACCGTGCGCGTGCGTCGCCTGCCGGAGCCGGCCAGCCGCGCATCGCTGCGTGCCAAGCTGCGGGGCGAGCCGCTCGACGAAGCGGGCTTCGAGGCGGTGCTGCGCGACGCGGTGGAAGGGCGCTATACCGAGCTGGAACTGACGGCGTTCCTGGTGGCCGCCTCGCGCCAGCTCTCCGATGCGGAAGTGGTGGCGGTGGCGCGGGCGCGCACGCGCTTTTCGCGCCGCATCGACTGGAGCGAGCCCATTGTGGTGGACAAGCATTCGATGGGGGGCGTGCCCGGCAGCCGCATCACGCTGATCGTCGTGCCGATCGTGGCCGCGCACGGGCTGGCGATGCCAAAGACATCCTCGCGGGCCATCACTTCGGCGTCCGGCACGGCCGATGCGATGGAGACGCTGGCGCAGGTGGACCTGGACTTCGAGGGCGTACGCCGCTGCGTGGCGCAGGCGCGTGCCTGCATCGCCTGGAATGGCCGGCTCAACCACTCACCGGTCGACGATGTGATGAATGCCATCACGCGCCCGCTCGGCCTCGATACCAACCGGTGGTCCGTCGCCTCGATCCTTTCCAAGAAGTACACGGCCGGCTCGACGCACGTGATCGTCGACCTGCCCTACGGCCCGCAGGCCAAGCTGGCGAGCGAGGCCGAGGCGCGCGAGCTGGCGGCCCTGTTCGAGGTGGTGGGCCAAGGCCTGGGCATGCATGTGCGTGCCTTTGCCACAGACGGCAGCAAGCCCATTGGCCGTGGCGTGGGGCCGGCGCTCGAGGTGCGCGACGTGCGCCTCGTCCTGGACGGCGATGCGCGTGCGCCCGCCGACCTGCGCGACAAGGCACTTTTCTTCGCTGGCGAGATCCTGGCCTTCGACCCCGCCATCGGCACAGCCGCGGCGGGCCGCCAGCGTGCCGCACAACTGCTGGCCTCGGGTGCCGCCCGCGCCGCGCTCGATGCCATCGTGGCGGCCCAGGGCGCGAAGCCGGTGGCGGACAAACCAGCCGCGCACGTGCACGAGGTGGTCGCGCAGAGCGCCGGCGTGGTCACGCAGATCGACGGATTCGCCATTTCCGGCATTGCCCGCAGCGCCGGCGCGCCGCGCTGCCCCGGCGCCGGCGTGGACCTGCTGTGCGCGGTGGGCGAGCGCGTTGTGCCGGGGCAGGCGCTGTTGCGCATCCACGCCGGCAATGCCGCAGACCTGGAAGCGGCGCGCGAGGCATGTGCGCTGCTTCGCGCAGGCGGTGCCCGCGCCATGCCGCCTGCCATCAGCGTCGTTCCCGGTTAGCCGGCGCGCCGGCGCATTGCACTATCATTTCCTTCAACTGTCGAGGCTTCACAATGACCCCTGTATCTGTGGTTCGCAGTATCGTCTCTCTATCCCTGCTGGGCGCGGCGTTGCTCGGCATGCCCGCGCTGGCCAGCGCCAGCATCGCCAAGGATTTTCCCCAGAAGCCGATCCGGCTGGTTGTGACCTTCCCGGCTGGCGGGGGAACCGACATCCTGGCCCGCGTGATCGGGGCCGAGGTCGCGCACAGCCTCGGCCAGCCGGTGGTGGTGGACAACCGACCCGGCGCGAGCGGCAATATCGGCGCGGAGTTCGTTGCCAAGAGCGCGTCCGATGGCTATACCTTGCTCGCGGTCAACAGTAGTTTCGCGATCAATCCCGCCGTTTTTCGCAATCTTCCGTTCGATCCGGGCAAGGACTTCAGCGCGGTGATTTCCATGGCCTCGGTGCCGTCCGTGATCGCCGTGCCGGTCGGCTCGAAGATCCAGACGTTCGGCGACCTGCTGAGCGCCGCGCGCTCGGCCCGGCCTCCCAGCTATGCGTCCTGCGGCAACGGCACGCCGCAGCACCTGGCGGGTGAGTTGCTGAAGATCTCCGCCAAGGTCGATATGCTGCACATCCCGTACAAGGGTTGCGCGCCGGCGCTTGCCGATGTGCTGGGAGGGCAGGCCGACATCAGTATCAATACGCTGGCCAATACCGTGCCGTACCTGAAGAGCCATAAGCTGCGCGCGCTGGCCGTGACTTCCCGCAGCCGCTCGCCGCTCTTGCCCGAAGTGCCATCGGTCAGCGAACTGGGCGTCGCCGGCTACGATGTCGATCAGTGGTTCGGCATCCTCGCCCCGGCGAATACGCCGCCGGAGATCGTGCAGAAGCTGAACCAGGCCATCGCCCGCGCCGTCGCCAAGCCGGAGATCAAGGCCAATCTCGCCCAACTCGGCTTTGCCACCGCAAACAGCACCCCCGCCGAGTTCCAGAAGGTCGTCGCCAGCGACATCGAACGCTGGAAGAAGCTCGCCGCGCAGATCGGCCTCCGGGTCGACTGACCCGGCGCAGGCAACCGGTCCGCGCCGGGAGCCAGCCCCAGTTCCATTCCGTAGTCATTCCCCTCCAGTCACGGACGCCGCCGGCCCCGTGTGCCCGCTTGCGCCCAGGCCTGGCACGTGTTCGCACGCGCCGGGCCGGGGGCAGGCGCGGCATGAGGGAGGCAAGCAACACGAACAGAACAATCCATGAGAGCAATGTCAGCGAAAACGGCAACGACCCGCTTCGAATCCGCCACGGAGCGCGCCATGCATGCCCGGCTAGCACGTGCTGCCATCGGCCTGCTTGCGGCCGCCTGTGCGCCTGCCTGGGCGCAATCGAGCCTTGTGCTCTATGGCGTGGCCGATGTCGGCGTGGAGTACCTCAGCCATGCCGACGCCAGCGGGCACGCATTGACGCGCATGGCTTCGGGCAACCTATCCGGGTCGCGCTGGGGCATGCGCGGAACGGAGGATCTGGGCAGCGGAGTCAGTGCGTTGTTCGTGCTCGAGAGTGGCTTCGACATCGACGCAGGCACCTTGGGCCAGGCTGGCCGGCTGTTCGGGCGGCAGGCATTCACCGGCCTTGCCACGCCGTACGGACGACTCACCGCGGGCCACCAGAACAACCTGCTTTACGACATCCTGATCAACTACGACGCCATGGCCATCGCGCCGCGCTACTCCGCGTTCCTGATGGATACCTCGCTTGCCGGCCGCTACGACAATGCGGCCAAGTATGTGGCGAAGTTCGGCGGACTCAGCGCCAGCGCGATGTATTCCTTCGCGCGCGGCACAACGGTGGGAAGCGGCGCGACGGGCACCATCGCCGGCGAGACCCCGGGCGATGCCAGGAGCGACCGCGCTTTCAGCGGCGCGCTGGAATACGACGCCGGCAACGCGGCGGCCGCGCTGATCTACGACCAGCAGCAGGGCACGGCCGGGATCGCCGGCCAGAGCCCCGCCCAGCGGGACCGGCGCATCGCTCTCGCCGCGAACCTCACGCTGGCCAAGGCGAAGCTGTTCGCCGGCTACCGCTGGTTGAGCGGCGACATCGGCGCGACCGCGACGGTGCCCGCGCGGCGCAACAACCTGTTCTGGCTTGGCGCAAGCTATGCCCTCACGCCGGCGCTCACGCTGAGCACCTCCGCCTATGTGACGGACGACCGTCGCTCCGGCCAGGACCCCTGGAGCCTGGTGGGCAACCTCGACTACGCGTTCTCCCGGCGCACCGATGCCTACCTGACGGTGGGTTACGTGAAAAACAAGGACGGCTCGCGGGTGGGGCTCAACGGGCCGCAGACCAGCATCGGGCCAGGCATGAGCCAGTTCGGCGCGGTAGCGGGCATTCGCCACAAGTTCTAGCCGCGAACTCTCCCCCCTCGCGGGTTGCCACGCCACGGATGCCCGGTAGCGATTCATCCGGGCCGTCGAGCAATTCGCGCGGCTTCTGGCTCCCGCGATGGCCGGGTGGCGTTCCCGCCCAGGTGCGGCGATGAGTCAAACCAGCCCGAACCAGCCAAGCGCGGCGCCGGCGGCGAGCAGCCACAGCAGGTGCAGCCGGAAGCGCCAGATGATCAGGGCGGTGAGCACTGTCACGAGCCACAGGCGCCAGTCGCCGGGCGCGTCGGCGTGGACGCTGGCCAGTGTCCACGCCGTCGCGATCAGCAGCGCCACCACGATCGGCGCCATGCCCTGCCGGAACGCCTGCACGCAGCGCAAGCCGCGGTTGCGGTGACCCCATTGGGCGGCGAGGTAGGCCAGGGCAGAACTGGGCAGCAGGATGCCGGACATGGTCAGTGCCACGCCCAGCAGGGCGGTGGGGACGCCGCCAGCGTTCATGCCGATATTCCATCCGAGCAGGGCGATGAACAGCACATTGGGTCCCGGTGCCGCCTGGGCGATCGTCACCGATGCATTGAACTGGGATTCGCTGAGCCAGTGCTGCTGATCTACCAGGTAACGGTGCATGTCGGGCGCCGTGGTGATGGCGCCGCCGATCGACAGCAAGGATAGCGAGAGGTAGTGGTAAAACAGGTTGAGCCAGTCGCCCCATCCCAGCGCCAGCACCGGTACGCCGCTCACGGCTTGAGCTTCCGGTAGCAGAGCAGGCAGGCGGCGGTGCCCAGGCCGGCAAGCACGTAGAAGAGCGGCCAGCGTAGCAGCGCCACGGCGCCGAAGCAGGCGGCGCCCAGCGCGATGGCGAGCGGGCGGCCCAGCGGATTGGCGCGCAATGCGCTCAGCAGCCTGAGCCCGGTGGCCGCGAACAGCCCTGCGGCCACGGCCCCGGTTCCGCGCAATGCGCCGGCCACGCCGGCGTGGTCGGCAAAGCGGGCATGCAGCAACTCGAGCAGGACCACCAGCACCAGCGGCAGCGCCAGCAGGCCTGTGGATGCGGCCAGCGCGCCGGCCAGGCCGAACGAGCGGCCGCCGATCATCAGCGCCATATTGACCACGTTGGGGCCGGGCATGATCTGCGCCACCGCCCAGTCTTCGACGAACTCCTCGCGCGTGAGCCAGCGCTTGCGCTCCACCAGTTCCTGCTGCACCACCGCCAGCACGCCGCCGAACCCTTGCAGGCCCAGCAGCGTGAACGTCACGAACAGGTCGGTGGGAGAGCGGGGCTCGCGGCGGTCGTTGCCGCTTTCCGGATGATTCGCACGCATCGCCGGCATACCTTATTGGGCCTTGATGCCAAGCTGCCTGATGGTCTTGCCCCAGCGCTGCGTGTCGGCCTCGACGATGCCGGCGAACCGCTCGCGCGACATGGCTTCCACCTCGATCCCTTCGCGGCTGAGTTTCGCCACCACCTCAGGGTCGCGCAGGACCTTGCCGACCGCCTCGTGCAGCTTCTGCACCACCGCCGGCGGCGTGCCGGCGGGCGCGAAGAAGCCATACCAGGGCGCGTACTCGAAACCCTTGATGCCCGCTTCCTCCATGGTCGGCAGGTTGGGCAATGCCGGCGAACGCTTCTTGCCCGAGGTGGCGATCGGGCGGACCATGTCGGACGCGATGAAGGGCATCACGGCCGGAATCGTCAGCAGCATGGACTGGATCTGGCCCGAGACGAGTTCGGTCAGCGCGGGGCCGGAACCCTTGTAGGGTACGTGCTGGAGCTTCACGCCGGTCATCATGCCGAGCACCGCCATGGGCAGGTGGCCGGCGCTGCCGATGCCGCCGGAGCCATAGTTGATCGAGCCCGGCCTGGCTTTGGCCAGCGCCAGGAAATCGTCCATGGTCTTGACCGGCAGGGTCTTGGTCACCACCAGGACGTTCGGCGTGGCGCCGATATAGGCCACCGGCAGGATGTCGCGCCTGGTGTCATAGGGGAGATGGCTATAGAGCGAATCGCTGAATACCAGTCCCATGTGGTGGATCATCACGGTATAGCCGTCGGGTGCCGCGCGCGCCAGCATCGCCGTGGCGATGGTGCCGCCCGCGCCTCCGCGGTTGTCGACGACAAAGGGCTGGCCGAGTTCGCGGCCCAGTTTCACCGCCAGCACGCGCGCCACCAGGTCGACGGTACCGCCCGCGGCGAAGGGCGCCAGGATGGTGACCGGCTTGGCCGGCCAGTCGGCCGCGCGGGCCGGCACGGCCGCGGTGGCGGCAACCAGCGACATGCCCGCGCAAAGAACAGAAAACTTCCGAATCGACATGCTTGTCTCCTGGTACCACGTTTGCCGTGGTTTTTTTCTGCTCTGTGCCGCAACTACGCGCGCGCCCGGTCCCGGAGCCTGTCGACCGCACCGGGACGCGAACCGCGAACCGCGAACCTCGAACCTCGAACCTAGAAGGCGAATCGATAGCGTGCCACCTTCTCCTCGTCGAGTTCGACGCCGAGCCCGCGGCCGGCCGGAACGGCGGCCGCGCCACTGCTGATGTCGAGCTTGTGGGTCACGATATCGTCGGAAGTCTTGAGCGGGCCGACGCATTCCAGCCCCTCGAGCACGTCGGCGCTGGTGCATGCCAGCATGATTTCCGCCGCGGTGTTGACGCCCAGCCCGAAGCCGTGCCCGATGACCACCTTCATGCCGGCCGCGCTGGCGGTTTCCAGCATGCGCCTGCAGGTAAGGAAGCCGCCTTGCTTCATCACCTTGAGCTTGACGATATCGGCGCAATTGGCGCGGATCACCGCGATCAGGCTGGCGTGGTCGGTGATCGATTCGTCGGCCATCACGGGGATGCCGATGGCCTGCCTCACCTTTGCCATGCCGGCGAGATCGTCTTCTGCCACCGGCTGTTCCAGCAGTTGCAGGCCGATCGGCTCCAGCAGGCGCCCCAGCGCAATCGCCTCCTCGACGCTGTATCCGGCATTCGCATCGGCACGCAAGGCCATGGAGGGTCCAACCGCTTCGCGCACCGCCGTCAGGCGGTCGCGGTCGGCCTCGATGCCTCCGCCGACCTTGATCTTGGCCGAGCGGAACCCGCGGTCGAACCATTTGCGGGCCTCCGCGGCCGCCTCGTCGGGCGGGACAATGCCAATCCACGCATTGAAGCGCACCGTGTCCACCACGGCGCCGCCCAGATACTGGTGCACCGGGATATCGAGCCGGCGCGCCAGCATGTCGACGCAGGCCATCTCGATCGCCGCCTTGGCGTCGAGGTAGCCGGCGCGTCCGGCGTTCATGCGCTGCATTACCTGGTGCGGATTGCCGGCGTCGGCGCCCTGTACCAGCGGCGCGAGCTGGTCGCGGATCGCCAGCAGCGACTGTTCGATGGTCTCCACCGAATAGCCGGGCGAGGGATCGATATTGCCCAGTCCGATCGAGCCGTCTTCCGCGGTGAGGCGTACCAGTGCGCTTTTCTGCACGGTCTTGGTCACATAGGCATTGCGAAAGCCCGGGCCGACCAGCGGCACGGCCACGCCGAACACCTCGACGCGGCGAATGGGAAGGTGCAAGCCATCCATGTTCACGACTCCAGCGCCATGCCGGCCGCGGCCGGCTCGAAGGCTTCGATGGCAGGGCCCTTGATCTGGGTGCGGTGCATGATGCGGGAGGCATTCGGGTCAAATGCGTCGCGGCGATGCAGCGTGCAGCGGTTGTCCCAGAGGATCAGGTCGTGCAGTTGCCATTCCTGGCGGAAGGTGAATTCGGGCCGGGTGGCGTGCTCCCATAGCGCATCGAGCAGGGCATTGCTTTCGGCGAGGTCCATGCCCGTCACATAGCTATTGCGGCGGCGGCCGAGGAAAAGCGCCGGGCGCCCGGTGTCGGGATGCACGATCACAAGGGGATGGTGCGCCCCGGGCGCTTCGCGCGGATCGGTCACCTCCTTCATGCCCTTGCGCATCATGCCGGCGCTATTGTACGTGGCATCGTGAATGGCGCGGCGGCCCTTGACCAGCGCCTTCATGTCGCCAGGCAGGGTCTCGTAGGCGAGGTACATATTGGACCAGTAGGTGTCGCCACCGCCGGGCGGAATCTCGAGCGCATGCAGCAGCGCGGCGCGCGGCGGCCGCTCGACATAGGTCATGTCGCAATGCCACACCGCTTCGCCGTCGCCCAGGTTGCCGATGGGCATGCCATCGACCTTCACATTGGAGATCACATTGATCTCGGGGAATTCGCTGAGGAAAGGCTTGCCGTAGGGATTGGGGCCCGGCGGATCGAGTTCGCCGAACAGCCGGCTGAAGCCCAGCAACTCCGGATCCGACAGCGCCTGGCCGCGAAAGCGCAGCACGAGGTGCGTGGCCCAGGCCTGGCGAAGCTCGGCCAGGATATCGTCGCCGACCGGCCGGCCGAGGTCGATGCCGCTGACATCAGCGCCGAGGCTTGGCCCGAGCGGCGTAACGGAGATGCGTGTCATGGTGGCTGCCCTTCCGTGGTGAATTGGAGTGCCCCCAATATAGACCTGGTACCCGATAGCGTAAATGATATAGATTGCGCATCAAGTTATACGGATCTAGTATCCCCCACGCCGATGCCGATTCCTGCCCGCGCCATGACTTCACCAGCCAGCAAGCCGTTGCAGCGCCGCCATATCGAAGCCCTCGTCGCTGTCGGCGACAGCCATTCCGTGCATCGCGCCGCGCGTGAGCTCGGCATGCCGCAGCCCGTGCTGTCGCGCCTGCTTGCCGAAGCGGAAAGCCTGCTGGGCGCCCGCCTGTTCGAGCGCTCCAGTCATGGCAGCCTGCCGACCGAGCAGGGCAAGGCGGTGCTGTCCCAGGCGAGATTCGTGCTGCGCGCGATCGAGCGCCTGAACGACGCCACCGCCGAGTCGCTGCGGCGGCCGATTCAGCTCGGCTGCATTCCGCGCGCAATGCATACCCTGATGCCCGGACTGCTCGCCCGGCTCTATCCGGCGGTGCCGGCCGATGCGTCGGCGCAGGCCGCCGGCACGCCTTACCAATTCCGCGTGGTCGAGGGCAGCTCGAAGATGTTGTTCGACCAGATAGCGGCGGGCAGCCTGGATTTCGCCATCCTGCGCAGCATCGCGCGCGACGGCGAGGAGGGCGATGACCTGGTGGTGGAGCGCCTGTACCAGGAGCGCACGGTGATCATCTGCGCGGCCGGCCATCCCACCATTCCGGCGGGCCCGATTGCCCTGTCTCGCCTGGCTGGCCAGGGCTGGGCTTTGCCCGAAGCCGAGACCAGCTCGCGGGCGACCTTCGATGCGTTCTGGAACGAGCACGGCCTGGCCAAGATCAGGCCGGTCATCGAAACGCGTTCCTTCGAGTCAAACCTGGCCCTGGTCGCAGGCACCAGCCTGGTTTCGATCGCGCCGGAATCCGTTGCGCGCAGCCATGTGGCGTTCGGGCTGCTGCGCATCGTCAAGCTGCGGCGGCCCCTTCCGGCGAACCCGGTGATGCTCGCCTTCAACCGCATGGCCAACGACGATCCCTTGCTCAGCGGCTTTCGCCAGATGATTCACCAGACCGCGCGCTCGCGCGAATGATGCCGGCTGGCTGCGGCCCGGCGAGACGTCACCAACCGAAGGGGCGCCGACACGCAGGATCACCGGTTCGCGCGGGGGGCGGTCGGGCGCCGGCTTGCGCAGGATCGCGCCGGCGTGCGCGGTCAAGTCGGCCGCCGTGGCGGCGTGGCGGTGGAGAAAACCGTCTCCGCGGACTTGCCGGGGCGCCAGGCGGCGCCCCGGCCATCAGCTATGCCGTGCGGCTCGCCGCCAGCACCGCCGGCACCGCCATCTGCGCCAGCATGCGCAAGGTGGCGATCTCGCTGCCGGTCCATGCATTGCGCGCGGCGAGGAAATTGAAGGTGCCGACACACTGCCCGTGCTCGCAGACCGGGACATTCACCACGGCGGAGAGGCCCAGCCCGCGGATGACCGCGATGTCGTCGAACACGGCGGCCAGCGCGGTGTCGCCTTCGCCCACGAAGACCTGGCCCTGGTGCAGCACCCGGATGGTCCATGGCGTATCGGCCTTGTATTTGCGGCCGCCGACCGGATAGGCGCCGGTGTCAGAAGACCAGAGCCGCTCGATCTCCGCGCTCGCGCGCCGCCAGGCGTTGATGGTGAGCAGGCCGGGGCCGAGCAGCGCGGCGGTGGCGCTGCCGAGCGCGTCGAAGGCGGCCGCGGGCGCGGGGGCGCGAGCCAGCGCATCGCATAGCGTAGCGAGCAGGTCGGCAGGCAGCGTCACGCAGGCTGCTGCATCGGGGTTGTATCCGTTCACGGTATCACTCTCCCTTGATGCCCAGTTCGCGGATCAGTTTGCCGTAGCGGTCCGCATCGCGATGCAGGATGGTGCCGAACTGCTGCGGCGTGGAGGTGGCGGTTTCCACGCCGATGGCGTTCATCTTCTCCTTCACCTCGGGCATCGACATGATCCGGTTGATTTCCTGGTTCAGGCGCGCCACCAGCGCAGGCGGCATGCCGGCGGGACCGAAGGCGCCGTACCAGACCGACAGCTCATAGCCGGGCACGGTTTCCGCCACGGTCGGCACATTGGGCAGCAGCGGCGAGCGCTTGCTCTCGGTGACGGCGATCAGGCGCAGCTTGCCGGCCTTCACGTGCGGCAGCGTCTGCGTGCCGGCGGAGAACAGCAGCTGGGTCTGCCCGGCCACCGTGTCGACCACCGCCGGCGCGCCGCCCTTGTACGCGACATGCAGCATCTGCACACCGGCCATCTTCTCGAACAGCACCGCGCTCAGGTGGTTGGTGGAGCCGGGGCCGGCGCTGGCATAGGCCAGCTTGCCGGGATTGGCGCGCGCATACGCGATCAGTTCCTTGACGTTGTGCGCCGGCACCGAGGGATGGATCACCATGGTGTTGGTGACGTAGGCCAGCAGGCCCAGCGGCGTGAAGTCCTCCACGCCGCGGAAGGGCATATTGGGCATCAGCGCGGGGTTCATCGCATGCGTGCTCATGGAGCCGACCAGCAGCGTGTAGCCGTCGGGTTTGGCGCGCGCCACCATGGCCGAGCCGATATTGCCCGAGGCGCCCGGCTTGTTGTCCACGATCACCGGCTGGCCCAGCGAGCGCGTCAGGTGCTCGGACAGCACGCGCGCCAGGATATCGGTGGAGCCGCCCGCGGCCCACGGCACGATCAGCGTGATGGGCTTGGCGGGATAGGCATCCGCCGCCGCGGCGCCGGTTGCGGCGCAGAACAGCGAGAAGGTGGCAAGGCCCAGCAGGCAGCGCTTGAGGACGGCTTTCATGTCTTTCTCTCTCCGATGGCGATGCGGGCCGCGCGGGGCGGTCCGCCTTTGATTCGATCTGGTTCGAACTGATTCGATGTGGCTGGTGTGGCTGGTGCAACGGATGCAACTGATGCAGCTGATGCAGTTGATGCAGCCGATGCATCTGGTGTCGCTGGTGCAGTAGTTGTGGCTGTGTTCCGGTGATGCCGTGCGACCGGGAACAACCCCGCTCACCGTCCCACCGCATACCCCTGCATCCCGCGCGCATTGGCGCCGGCGCGCAGGACCAGCCGTCCCTGCGCATCGCGCTCGCGCGTGCAGGCCGACATGCGGCCTTCCGACCAGGGCTCGCCCACCTTCACTTCGTGGCCGCGCGCGCGCAGCTCGGCAATGGTGTCGTCGGGCAGGCGCGACTCCACGCTCAGGCGGTTGAGCACCACCGAGCGCGGCCAGAAGGACCCGGGGAAATGATCGATATGCCAGGCCGGCGAGTCGATGGCTTCCTGCAGGTTCATGCCGTGCACGGCGTGGCGCAGGAAGAAGGCGACCGACCACTGGTCCTGCTGGTCGCCGCCCGGCGTGCCGAACACCATGTAGGGCTCGCCGTCGCGCAGCGCCAGCGAGGGCGACAGCGTGGTGCAGGGGCGCTTGCCGGGCGCCAGCGTGTTGGGCAGGCCCGGCTCGAGCCAGGTCATCTGCAGGCGCGTGTTGAGCGCGAAGCCGAGCGCCGGAATCACCGGGCTCGACGACAGCCAGCCGCCCGACGGCGTGGCCGCGACCATATTGCCGTGGCGGTCGATCACGTCGATATGGCAGGTATCGCCGACGAAGATCTCGCGCTCGGCCCATTCCGTCACGGGTGGCATTGCCGCGAAGGTGGGCTCGCCAACGCCAAAGCGCACGTCGGCGTCGCGCAGCGTGCGCTCGGCCGCGCCGAGATCGGGCAGGCGCGGCGCGGTGCCGTCGACCGTGCCGGGGCGGATGTCGGGCGAGGCCTGCTGGCCGATCAGCCGCGCGCGCGCCGCGAGATAGCCGGCGTCCAGCAGGCCGGGCAGGGGCGCAGCGCCGAAGCGCGGATCGCCATACCACGCCAGGCGGTCGGCCATGGCCAGCTTGGCGGCCTCGGCAATGCGGTGCACGAATTCCGGCGAGGTGGGGGCATGCGCCGCCAGGTCCGCGTGGCGCAGCATGCCAAGTTGCTGCAGGAAGGCCGGGCCCTGGCTCCAGATGCCGCACTTGGCCACCGTGTAGCGGCCGAAATCCAGCGTGGCCGGCGCTTCCACCTCCGGCGTCCAGTCCGCCATGTCGTCAAGGCGCAGCAGGCCCTTGTGACGCTCGCCGGTGGTGTCGCGCACGGCCTGCGTGCGGCAGAACGCGTCGATTTCCCTGGCCACGAAGCCCCGGTACCAGCATGCCATGGCGGCGTCGATCTGCTGCTCGCGCGTGCCGCCGGCGGCCGCCGCCGTCTCCAGGATGCGCGTATAGGTGCGCGCCACGCCGGGCGTGGCATGCAGGCTGCCCGGGCGCGGCACGCGGCCGTCCGGCAGCCATACCTCGGCCGAGCTGTGCCATTCCTGCTGGAACAGCTCGCGCACCGCGAGGATGGCTTGCGAGATGCGCGGCACCAGCGGAAAGCCGTCGCGTGCATAGGCGATGGCCGGCGCCAGTACGTCGGCCAGCGGCCAGGTGCCGTAGTCGCGCAGCATGGTGAGCCAGGCACCGAAGGCGCCGGGCACGGTGGCGGGCAGCAGGCCGATGCCGGGCACCAGGTCCAGTCCCATGGCGCGCAGCGCGGCGGGATCGGCCAGTGCCGGGGCGGGGCCCTGCCCGCAGATCGAGCGCACCGCGCGTTCGCGTTCGCTCCACAGCAGGATGGGCACCTCGCCGCCGGGTCCGTTGAGATGAGGCTCCACCACCTGCAGCACGAAGCCGCCCGCCACGGCCGCATCGAAGGCGTTGCCGCCGCGCTCGAGCACACTCATGGCGGTCTGCGACGCCAGCCAGTGGGTGGACGAGGCGACGCCGAAGGTACCGACGATTTCCGGGCGGGTGGTGAACATGGGGGCTCCGAGACGAGGTGGCGAAGGGGGTGATACCCGGCAAGTATAGAAGTCCCGGATAACCAATTGCAGCCGATTAATTATTGTTGTATGAAAGATTGGTTATATATGGAGGACCCGCCATGCCGACCGCCGCCGACCAGCTCCAGCACAACCTGATCTCGCGCCTGCGCCTCAAGCATCTCGCGCTGCTGCTGGCGCTGGACCGGCAGCGCTCGGTTTCGCGCGTGGCGGCGGAGATGGATCTGTCCCAGCCCGCCGTGACCAAGGCGCTGCGCGAGATCGAGGAGATCTTCATGGTGCCGCTGTTCGTGCGTTCGCGGCGCGGCCTGGAGCCCACCGATACCGGCGCGGCGGTGCTGGCGCACGCACGGCTGGCGATGGCGGACACCGAGGCGCTGGGGCGCGAGCTGGCCGTGATCGGCGCCGGCCTGCACGGGCGGCTGCGCATTGGCGTGATTCCCTATGTGGCGCCGGTGGTGCTCGACGCGGCCTGCTCGCATGGCCTGCAGCAGCAGCCGCGCGCGGCAGTGCTGGTACGCGAAGGCACCACGGACGAACTGGTGGCGGCGCTGCGCGCGCACGAGCTGGACTGCGTGATCGCGCGCTCCTTCTACGCGCCCGGCGACGATATCGTGCAGGCGCCGCTGTACCGGGAGGAGCCGGCGCTGGTGGTGCCGGTGGCGGCCGCGGCGCGCCTGGCGCGCGGCAAGCTGGACTGGCAGCGCCTGGCTGCGCTGGACTGGATCCTGCCGCCCGGGCACACGCCGATCCGGCGAACCATCAATACGCTGTTCGCGACCGCCGGCGCGGTGCCGCCCACGCCGATGGTGGAGACCTATTCGATCAAGACTATTGCCACGCTGCTGCGCACCCAGCCGCGTGCCATCACCATCGTGCCGCGTGCCGTCGCGGCCGAACTGGCGGCCACCGGCAGCGCTGCGGTGCTGCCGCACAACCTGACCTGGGACCTGCCCGCGGTGGGCGCGATGTGGCTGCGCCGCAGCGGGCAGAGCGAGCCGCTGCTGGCGCTGGTGCGTGCGCTCCAACTGGCCGTCCCGGCAAGGGGATAGGCCGCGGGCCGCGGACGGAAAAACGGCGCCGGGATCAACCGGCGCCGCGTGCGCAGCGGGAGAAGCCTGCGGCGCGCTTCAGGCCTTGGCGCCTTCGGTGAAGACATCGACCTTGCCGCTGCGGGCGCCTTCGGTGTACGGGTCGAAGCTGCGTGCCGGCGCGGCCGAGACGCCGCTGCGGTCCAGGCCGGCGATGCGGGCGCCTTCGGTGAACGGATCGAGCTTGCCGCTGCGGGCGCCATCGGTGAAGGCGTCGTGCGTGCGGAAATCGTAGCCGTACTTGTCGCCGGCTTGGAGATCGCGGGCGGAAGCGGCGTGGGCGTTGCCGGTGGCGGCGAAGGCGGCGAACGACAGCACGAGGGTGGAAGCGAGCTTGAGGGCGAAGGTCTTGGTCATGATGGGCTCCAGTATCTGAAAATTCGTTGAATTTCGTTGATTGTTCGTTTGCATCTGCCAGGACGCTGCCGCAGTGTTTTTGCTTGTTTGCGTGCTGTCCATGTCACGAACTATAGGGGAGTCATCCAGGCCTAAGAGCGCACTTATCAGGATTTATTGTTCAGAATTTTTGAATATGGGTTTTCAGGGGATACGGCATCAACGAGCGGCATCAACGACTGGCATCAACGACTGGCATCAACGGCCGGCATCGTCACGGCCCGCCGCGTCCTTTTCCTTGCCAAGGCGCGGCGGATAGAGCGGGTGCCGCAGCGCCGCGTAGACCAGCACGGCGGTGGCAATGGCGGTGATCCAGTCGATCAGGTCCATCATGGCGTTCCCCGGCGGGCGCCGGCTGCGCGCGGGGCTGGACGGGCCAGGCCGAGCAGCGCGTGGCTGCCGTCCTGCGCGGCGGTCGGCTCTCGCCCCTTGCCCCAGCCAACTGCCGCGCGATAGCTGCCGGCGTGGTGCGGCGGCGCCGCCGCGGTGTGGTCCGCCGGCTGGCATGCATCCGCCAGGGGCGCCACATAGAGCGCATCCTCGGGGCAGTACAGCTCGCACATGAAGCAGGTCTGGCAGTCATGCTGCCGCGCGATCGACGGTACGTTGCCGGGGACGATGGCGAAGACATTGGTGGGGCACACGCGCACGCAGATATTGCAGCCAGTGCAGCGCGCGCTGTTCAGCAGTTCGATCATGCCGCGGCTCTCCACCCGGACTCCGTCCCGCCACCGGGCTCGTCGCGCACGGCTTCGCGCGTGGTCCACACCGCGTCCAGGCCGCCGCTGACCAGGCGATAGCGCTGGCTCGCATCGAGCCCGGGATGATCGGTGCGCCGGTGCATGCCGCGCGTCTCCGTGCGAGCCAGCGCGCTGCGGTACATCCAGCGCGCGGTGGCCAGCATGGCGGTGGCTTCGCGCGTGCGCAGCGCCCGTTCGCCGTCGCGTTGCGGCGCGCGCTGGCCCCACTGATGCCAGAGCGCATCGAGCCGCGTGAGCGAATCGGCCAGGGTCTCGCCGTGGCGGAACCAGTTGCGCGCATAGGGAAAGACCTCGGCCTGCACGGCGGCGACCAGTACCTGCGGATCGGGGCCGGGAGCGGGCCCGGCGGGCAGGACCTGTGCGCCGTCGCCGGCGCCGGCACCGCGCAAGGGTTCGCCCGCAGCCGCGGGCGCGTCTTGCGCGAACGCAGCCGCACCTTGGCCGGCCCACCAGCCGGACGACATTGCCCATGCCGCGTTGTGGCTACCGCCGCCGGTGAAGCCGCCGCAGATCAGTTCGCGCGTGGCGGCGTCGCCGGCGGCGTAGAGGCCGGGCACGCTGGTGGCGCATTGCGCGTCGGCAATGCGCAGGCCACCGGTGCCGCGCACCGTGCCTTCCAGCCTCAGCGTGACCGGGAAGCGCTGGGTAAAGGGATCGATGCCGAGCCGGTCGAACGGCAGGAAGAAGTTCGGCTGCGCGCTGCGCATCCACGCCCGCACCTTGGCGTCGGCGCGGTCGAGCCGTGCGTGCACGGCCTGCGTCTGCAAGGCGCGCGCGATCACGCCGCGCCCATGCGCCGAGCCCGCGCCTTCGAGTTCCTGGCCCTGCGCGTCGTAGAAGGTGGCCCACTGGTAGAACAGCGATTTGGTCACCGAGGAGAAGGCGGGCCCGAGCCCGTACGCGTTGGAGAATTCCATGCCCGACAATTCGGCGCCGGCTTCCACGGCCATCAGGTGGCCTTCGCCGGTCAGCACGTTGCACCCCAGCGCGCGGCTGAGGAACGCGCAGCCACCGGTGGCGATCACCACCGCGCCGGCGTGCACGCGCCATTGCGCGGCCTGCCCCTCGCGTGGCTGCCGGTGCAGGCCGCGCGCGCCGCGCACCCTGCCGCCGGCGTCGACCAGCAGTTCCAGCGCGGGGCTATGGTCCAGGAGGCGGCCGCCCGCCGCCTTGACGCGCTTGCGCATCAGGCGCATGTACTCGGGCCCCTGCAGCGAATTGCGCCGGCTTTGCCCGTTCTCGTCGCGCGGGAAGGGATAGCCCCATTCGGCAAGGCGTTCCAGTCCGGTCCAGGTGCGGTCCAGCACGCGGTCCATCCACGCCGGCTCCGCCAGCTCGCCGCCCAGCGTGTAGCGGCTGGCCCTGGCCGCCGCACGCGCCGCGGGTTCGGGCGCGACATGCCAGATCGCCGTGCCGGCCGCGGCGGTGGCGCCCGATGCGCCGCAGTATCCCTTGTCGGCCAGCACCACGCGCGCGCCGCGTTCGGCCGCGGCAATCGCTGCCCAGGTGCCGGCGGGCCCACCGCCGATCACCAGGACATCGGCTTCGAGCGAATGGATATCGGCGCGCTGTTCGCGCTCTCTGGATGGCATGCGACGGTTCCTCCGGATCGTGGTGTACCGGAGGACAGTAGCCACGGCGCGCCGCGCGCACAACGAAGGATTGGTGAGAACCTTATGCGGTTGTCGCGGGAGGCAGGTCCGCCGCGACGGTCAGTCATCCCGCGTCAACACCTCCAGCAGCTCGATCTCGAACACCAGGTTCGAATTCGGCCTGATATGTTCGCCCACCTGCCGCTCGCCGTAGGCGAGGTGCGCCGGGACGAACAGCCTGCGCCTGCCGCCGGTCTTCATGCCCATCAGCCCGATGTCCCAGCCCTTGATGACGCGGCCGGTGCCGATCACGCACTGGAACGGCTTGCCGCGGTCGTGCGAGGAATCGAACTTGGTGCCGTCTTCGAGGTAGCCGGTGTACTGGGTGGTGATCAGGGCGCCCTTGACCACGGCCTTGCCGGTGCCGGCTTCGATGTCTTCGATCTTCAGTTCGGTGCTCATTGCGTTGTCTTGCCTTGTCTTGCCTTGTCGTGCCCTTTCGATGCGCCGGTGCGTGCGCTATGCGGCGAAGGCCGCTGCCGCGCCCAGCGTGGCGCGGAACGGCGGTTTCCACGAAAGGATGTGTTGCGTCATGAGGGGGCCGATACTACTACGTGTTCTCCGCCGGCTCGGGCGGCAAGCATTGCGAGCGCAACCTCAGGCCGGACCATATGCAGGCCATCTGCATGTGGTTCCTGCCGGACCCTGCGCTCGTACTGCGAAGCGAAGGCACGGCAGTACGCCGCGGCAGGCTACCCGGCGGATACCGGCGGATTGCTCTGGGCGAGCCGGGCGCCCTGCTCGCTCATGCCAGCAGCAATATCGTGCCGCAGCCGACCAATGCCGCCGTCCAGACCTTGTCCAGGTTGATCCAGCCGGTACGCAGGAAGGCCACGCCAACGCGGTCGTACACCAGCAGCGCCACGGTGCCGATGGCTAGCAGCATGGCCAGCGTATGCAGGCCCAGCGCCAGCAGCGCGGGCACCAGCGCGCCGCCCGTGGCGGTGGCGGCGCCGCACAGCGGCAGCATCACCGGCACCAGCATCAGTCCCGCGCCGTGCGCGCCCGCCATCAGGAACGACCACAGTGCCAGCCCGGCCATGCCGGCCTGCATGCCCACGCGCGGGTGCCGGCGGTGCCCGCGCAGCGCGTGCCACGCGGCCCAGCCGACCAGCACCGCGCCGCCGGCGCGCGCCAGCCAGGCCGGGTCCAGCAGGCTGCCCAGGGTCAGCGTGGCGGCCAGTACCAGCGCGACCGCCAGCGCATGGCCGAGCGCGATCGGCAGCAGCGCCAGCAGCACCACCTTGCGGCGCCCGCGATGGAGCCCGAGCGCGACCGCGAACAGCCAGCCCATGGCGGGATTGATGCCGTGGAACAGCCCTAGCGCGGCGACCGCGAGCCACGGCCACCAGAGCGGCCACAGCGCGGCCCATTGCGCGGCGAGATGCGTCTGCGGCGCGATGGCCGCACCGGTGAACATGGCGGCTCCGGGCCGTTATGGATAGCAGTACGAGTCCGACGAGCAGTCGCCGCCCTCCAGCCGCACCTGGTGCGGCCGGTGGCCCGCCGGCCAGCGCAGGAAGAAGCGCGGATCGAACGCGATGCCGCCGTCGGGCGCGGCATCGAGCTTGACCATCCAGCCGTCGATGCCTTCCGGGTAGAACTGCGCATCCACCGCGCCGTACAGCGAGTTGGTGAAATAGACGCGGCGGCCGTCGCGGCTGATCTCCACCATCTGCGGGCCGCCGTTGAGCGCGGCGCCACCGGCGCCCGGATGCGTGGCGCGCGAGACGATGCCGCCGATGCGCACGCGTCCGGTCTGCTTCGGCGCGAACGGGTCGGAGACGTCGTACTGCAGCAGGTCGCCGGTGCCCCAGCACGAGACGTAGAGGAAGCGGTCGTCCATTGACAGGTCGATGTCGCTCACCAGCGGCGGCACCGCCTTGAAGCCCTTGAGGATGGGCGGCAGCAGGTCGGGGTCGGCGGGCTCGGCCGGGATATCGATGATCTTGCGCACGGCCCATTTGTCGCCGTCGCGGTACCAGGTCCAGATCGACGAGGACAGGTCCTTGAGGCTGATCACGCAGTTGACGAAGCCGTAGGCCTTGGTGGGGTTGTGCGCGGGACGCAGCTCGAACACCAGCTGGTACTCCTCGCCAAAATCGATCTCCTGCAGATGCTTGCGCTTGTTGAGATCCCAGAAATGCAGGCGGCGCCCGTAGCGCGAGCCGAGCAGGATCTCGGGCACCAGGCCGTCTTCGATCATGTCCGGCGTGCCCCATTCGCTGGTGACCAGCGTGTCGTAGCCGAGATGCCACCAGCCGTCGTAGGCGAACTGCTGCGGGCCGCGCTCCACTTCCCATTGCCCGAGGGGGTCGAAACTCTGCTGGTCCAGCAGCATGATGCCGCCCGGCCCCTTGCCTTCGCCATTGCCGAGTGCCGTCAGGAAGATGCCGCCGGGGCCACAGTGCACTGTGTGCGGGCGCGAATAGCCGGTGCGCTCGGCCAGTTCGCCCGGCTCGATCACCTTGGCGATGGCGGGCCGCAGCGGATCGGGCCTGGTGTCGATGATGTACACGCGCGAGGAGCGCAGGCCAGGCACCACCAGGTAGCGCCGTTCCATATGCGGGTGCGGCGCGTTCGGGCAGAGGCAGGAGGAACAGGCGTTCCAGCCGAAGTGATGCAGTTCGTCGCCGGCATTCGGCATGGTCACCTGCCCGACGATGGTGGCGTAGGACGGCGAGGCCGGGTCCGTATCCACCACCGCGATGCCGTCGGGCTGGCTGCGCGTGGGATCGAACATCGCCACATAGGCGAGTGATTCGGGCGGCGCCTTCGCTGCGAGGCGGGGCGACGGGTAAAAGCTGGGGTCGGGCTTCCAGGTTGCCATGATGCGCCTCCTTGTGCCTATGCCGTATATCCCCGCCTGGCCCCGCATGCCGCGCGCGTGCGCTTGACCGGCTGGACAGGGGCGGGATTTGAACTATAGGACACATCGGGGCGCAACCCGAACGCGCCGGTCCAAAGCGAAGCGCTGCACCACAAGCTGTGCCATACGCCCGGCGGCAGTTTCGGCCTGCCACACACGGAGGTGCATGCCATCCGCGCGTGCCCGGCAAAGCCGCGACCCGGCAACGCTTGCAGGACCCGTTCGACGGTTTGCGGCCGCGGTAGCCGCGCGCCGCTACGCGACCATGCCACTACGCCACGGTCACGCGGGCCGGTCCGCCGGTGGTCTCGCCGATCACGGCGGCGTGCTGGAAGCCCTCGTCGCGGAAGAGCGCAAGAACGTCGTCCACCGTGGCCGGATCGCACGCGACCAGCAAGCCGCCGCTGGTCTGCGGATCGGTGAGCAGGGCCTTCTGCGCGGCGCCGATCTGCGGCAGCAGTGTCACCTCGCCGCCGTAGCTGGCCCAGTTGCGCCCCGATGCGCCGGTGATCACGCCGTCCGCGGCCAGCGCGGCCACCCCGGGCAGCAGCGGGATCCGCTCCATCGCCAGGCGCGCGCCCACGCCGCTGCCGCGGCAGACTTCCAGCAGATGCCCGAGCAGGCCGAAGCCCGTCACGTCGGTGAGCGCATGCACGCCCGCCATGCCGGCCAGCAGGCGGCCCGGGGTATTGAGTCGCGTGGTGCTGGCGATCAATTCGCGGTAGCCGTGCGCATCCAGTCTTTCCTTCTTGATGGCGGCCGACATGATGCCCACGCCGAGCGGTTTGCCGAGCACAAGCACATCGCCGGGCCGCGCGCCGCAATTGCGCTTGACGTGGTCGGGATGCACCAGGCCCATCACGACCAGGCCGTAGATCGGCTCGACCGCATCGATGGTATGGCCACCCGCAATGGGGATGCCCGCCTGCGCGCAGATCGATTCGCCGCCGGCCAGGATGGTGCCGATGACCTCGGGCGGCAGCTTGTCCACCGGCATGCCGACCAGCGCCAGCGCCATGATCGGCGTGCCGCCCATGGCGTAGACATCCGAGATGGCGTTGGCCGCGGCAATGCGGCCGAAGTCGTAGGGGTCGTCCACCACGGGCATGAAGAAATCCGTGGTGGCGATCAGCGCCTGGGTGTCGTTGAGCTTGTAGACGGCGGCGTCGTCGCTGGTCTCTATGCCCACCATCAGGGCGGGCGGGGCCGGCAAGCCCCGCGCGTTCTTCAGGATCTCGGAGAGAACGGCGGGCGCGATCTTGCAGCCGCACCCGCCGCCGTGGGAAAAGGCCGTCAGCTTGATCGCCGTGCTGGCCGGCCGTTTGGGCATCGTCTCTTGCGTCATGAGTCTCCCTATGCAATCCGTCGTGAAGCGATGCGGTAGCCGAACGCAGCGGGATCGACGCTGTCCAGCGTGCCGGCGACGCTCTCGCCGTTCGGGTACATCAGGAACGGAACCGGGGCCTCCTTGCTGCCAGGCAGCGCCACGTCATGGCCGTGGTTGTAGGCCACCCAGTTCATTTCCCACGCGCCGAACAGCATCGCGCGCGCCGAGCGCACCTTCCAGTGCGTCATCGGCAGCCCGCCGGGCGCCTCCTCGAGCGCGACCTTGCGCACATCGGCGGGGTCTACCGGCACCCAGCCGTAGCCGGCGTTGTAGAACTCGGCCCGGCAATGCTGCGCCTTGGAGATGTCGCCGGCCTTGCCCATGGCCTTGAAGCCGTAGGCGGAGGTGTCCACGCGCACGCCGTAGGCATCGCGCGCCGGTATGCCGGAGGCGCGCGCCAGCGCCACGAACAGGCCGTTGATGTCCGCGCACTTGCCGTTCATGATGCCGCCGGTGCGCAGCATGGCCTGCACGTCGCCCACGCCGCAGCCGCGCACGCTGGCTTCGCGGCAGGTGTGGTCGATCACCCATTCGTAGAGCGCGCGGGCGCGCGTCATGTCGTCCGGCGCGCCGGCCGTGATCTGCAGCGCGGTGGCCTTGACGATGCCGTCGGTGGGCAGCAGCCGCGTGGGCCGGAGGTATTCGCGCAGGGTGGCGGCCGATTCGCGCGGCGCGCGCGCCGAAGGCGGCTGGCCAAGGTCGGTCTTGCGGTCGCGCAGGGCCACCACATTGGTCAGCGTGGCATGCAGCGGCTTGCCCTCGACGGCGTCCGGGCCGGGCCAGCGCAGCGCCAGCATGCGCGCGTCGTAGCCGGGCGCGAGGGTATCCCGGGCCATGGCGCCAGGGGCACTCCAGGTGGTGGACAAGGTTCGCTGGTAGTCATCGATGCGCGCGGCGGTCATCGGCACCCACACGCTGGCCGGCGCCGCGGCCGCGGGCAGCGTGACCTCGGTGGTCACTTCATAGATGCGCCAGCCTTCGGCCGCGGGCAGCGCCTCGGCGCCTTGCGCGCCGGCGCGGGCCAGGCCGGCTGTGCTCGCAAGGACGGGCGCGGCCGCGCCCGCTTTCAGGAAAGAACGACGGTCCATTTGCACTCCTCCCACTCAAAGCCAGGGCAATGCGCGGCAATATGCCTGCCCAATGCATAGTAGGCCGGCGCGGCACAAGCGGGGAGCACAACATGATGCGCACGCATGCTGCGGCACAGCAAATGAAAAGCGGGCGAGGAGTAGGGAGAGGAGTAAGCAGAATAGTAAGAGTAAGCATAGGCCAGCTCGGCCTAAGCCGTGCACGCCGCTGTTTCGGTGGGCGGAGGAGTTCGCCGCTAAATCCGAAGTTCCACCAGCGAATGTCTCTTCCTGGCCCGGCAAGCGACCTCCACCAGTCGTGAGCCGGTCGGCTCTTACCACAAGCGAGCTGAGCGATTCCAGGAGCGGCCCAGCGCCAAATGGATGCGCCAAGGCAACGCAGAACTGCCAACTCCACGCATCGCTAGCGAGCCCCCAAACTTCACGTTCAGGGAGAGCATGCAGATTGTCGATGCTCCTGACGTGATTGTCGAAGGACTGTTCCTTGGCCGAGAGCGGACCTCCGCTGGCAACTGCCAATTGTCCGTCCTGCCTGCATGGGTCGCTACTCGGCTGCCTTTGCCCTCCGCGCCCGGGGCGCACCCATGCGGCAGTTTCCCGACCTGGCGCAAGCTGTCGGCAAGGCCGACAGGTTTCATTCGCCGAGGGTGGGGACGTTCCCCTCCTGCACCAGGATTCGGGGCGAATTCATCTCGCCGGTTTCCTCGTCCACCAATACCTCATAGGCCGCGACGCCGGCGAAGCTTGATGCCATGGCGTTGGCAATACGGATAGCGCTGACCTCGCTCGATGCCTGGCGGATCTCACCAGGCAGGAGTGCGTCGCTCTTGCCCTTGCGGTACGGCACGATGATGTACTTGACGGCGAGAGTATCGGGCATGGCGGCAACTCCGGGCGGAGGTGGGTGCCGCGGAATGCAGCCCCTGACCTGTATGAATATACAGTGTATGGGTCATCCGAGGCCGTGGGGGTATAGTTGAGTTTACTGTATGGATATACAGTGATCCCGGTGCGGCCTCATTCTCTCCGACCTGACGCGCCGGATGAGATCCCGGCTGGAAATTGGTGGGGGCACCTTCCGATAGAGCGGGGGGTTCTAGCGCCGCCCGCCGCAGTTGTGAGTCATCCAATCTCGACGATCTGCATGGGGAAGGCAAAAAAACACGCCTCCCTTTCAAGTCTTCGCTTGTCGATATGCCCGCAAAAACCCGGAAACCTTATGGCGGAAAGCAGCAGGAGTCGAACCTACCTGGGAACGGCTAACGCCCCCAACCGGGTTTGAAGCCCGGCCGCATCACCGGATACGCATGCCTTCCTCGCAGCTGGCAACACCCGACGGCTGCCATTCACTGTCGGGGCGCAGCACGCGCGCGTTTCCGACGCGACGAGTGTATCCGACGCGATCGAAGAACTCCAGAACCTGGATGGCGCGCTTGCGGCCCAGGGCGGTGGCGTCGCGGAAGCGGATCGCGTCCACGCTGCCGTGCTGCGCGACCAGGGCCGCCAGCAGCGCGGCCAGTTCGCGCACCTGCGTGTTGTCGTAGAACAGGTCATGCACCACCTGGTGCACCGTGCCCTGGCGCGCCATCCTGCGCAACAGGCCGCGGATGCGTTCCTCGGGCACGTTCAGCGCGGTGCCAAGCTCGCGCACCCACGGCGGATCGTATCGGCCGGCCGCCAGCATCGGCACGACGCGCAGCGCCAGGGCGAGATCGTCCTCGGACAGCGTGGCCAGGTGCGATGGCAGCTGCAGCCAGGCGCCGTTGCGGCGCAGCTCGCCGCGCTCCAGCAGCGTGTCGAGCAGCGCCGCCCAGGCGGCATGCGGCAGCGCCGGCGCACCGGCAAAGGCCACGCGCCGCAGCGAGCCGGCATCGAGCCCCGGCTCGTCCGGCATGCGCGCATGGAATGCCGCCAGCGTGTCGAGCACGGTGCGCTGCAGCGCCTGCCAGTGCGCGGCGAGGATGACGCAGGCATCGGCATGGCCGGGCGCGGGCACGACCAGCGCGTCGTCCGGCAGCCGCCAGCCGGCCGGGCCGCTGCCGCTCAGGCAGGCCAGCCGCGCCGCGGCGATGCCGTGCGTGGCCTGCATCAGCAGGGGGGCGAGGCCGGCGCCTTCGGTCATCTGCTGCAGCGCCTGCAGCCAGGCGATGCGCCGGTCGGTGCGGCGCCGGCGCTCGGGCGCGAAGGGGTCGAGCACGCGGCCGCCGCCAACGGTCAGGGTCGCCTGCGCATTGCGCACGATGAAGCGGTCGCCGGGCAGGGCGCATACCGGGGCGCCGAACACCAGCTGGGCCAGCGCCGTGCCCCCGGGCTCCAGGGCCTCGGTGCTGAGCAGCACGATGTTGGCCAGCTGGTGCAGGGTGCCGAGGTGAACGTGTAGCGGGGTCCAGTGCGTCAGGCGAAGCTCTGCCTGGGGCAGCAAGGTGAGCGAGACATCGATGCGGGCCGAGGGCGCGACCAGCGCCGGATCCGCTACCCAGTCGCCGCGGCTGACCGCTTCCTTGTCGATGCCGGCCAGGTTCAGCGCGCAGCGCTGTCCGGCAAGGCCGGTGTCGGCCGGGCGCTGCTGCGCATGGATGCCGCGCACGCGCACCGGCTTGCCCGAGGGCGCCAGGCGCATCGTGTCGCCGGCATGGACCCGGCCGCCGAGGACCGTGCCGGTGACGACCGTGCCGTGGCCCGGCAAGGTGAAGACGCGGTCCACCGCCAGCCGGAACAGGCCGTCGGTGCCGCGCGGCGGCAATTGCTGCGCGATCTCGTGCAGATAGGCGCGCAGGGCCGATACGCCGGCATCGTCGGCGCGCGTGGCGTCGAGCGCGAACACCGGCGCCTGCGCGAATGGCGTGCCGGCCAGCAGTGCCTCGATCTCGCGGCGCACCTCGGCCTGGCGCGCCTGGCCGACGCGGTCGGCTTTGGTCAGCGCCACCGCGGCGCGCGCGATGCCAAGCCGCTCGACGATGGCCGCGTGCTCGCGCGTTTGCGGCATCACGCCGTCGTCGGCGGCGATCACCAGCAGCGCCAGGTCGATGCCGCTGGCGCCGGCCGCCATGGTGTGGATCAGCCGTTCGTGCCCGGGCACGTCGACATAGCCGAGCACGTCGCCGTTGGGCAGCGGCGTGTAGGCGTAGCCCAGCGCGATGGAAATGCCGCGCTCCTTCTCTTCCTTGAGGCGGTCGGTGTCGACACCGGTCAGTGCACGCACCAGCGTGGTCTTGCCGTGGTCGATGTGTCCGGCGGTGCCGACGATCATAGGCGCAGCGCCTGCCACTGGGCGGTGAAGGCGGGCTCGTCGGCTTGCTCGAGGCAACGCAGGTCCAGCCACAGGGCCTGCCCGGCGATACGGCCGATGACTGGCCGGGGCAGTTCGCGCAGCGCGGCTTCGAGCCGCTGTAGCTGCCGTCCCGCGCCGGCGCGCCGCCCGCCCGCCGCGGTTGCGACGGGCGCGATGGCCAGGCCGTGGCTGGGCAACTGGCTGCCGGGCTGCGCGCCGCTGCCGACCTGGCTGAACATCGGCGCGTCCGAGACCAGGAACGCGTCGCCCAGCGCCGGCTGCAGCAGCGGGCACAGGCGCAGCGCCTGCGCGTGCAGGCTGGGCGCGCTGCGCGTGAGCAGGCGCAGGGTGGGCAGGCTGTCGGCCAGCAGTTCCGGCGCGCGGTAGAGCCGCAGCACCGGCTCGAGCGCGGCCAGCGTGAGCTTGCCCACGCGCAGCGCGCGCTTGAGCGGGTTCTTCTTGATCCTGCGGATCAGGTCGGCGCGCCCGACGATCAGGCCCGCCTGCGGTCCGCCGAGCAGCTTGTCGCCGCTGAAGGTCACCAGGCTGGCGCCGGCTTCGATGGTCTCGCGTACCGTGGTCTCGGCCGGCAAGCCCCAGCGGGTCAGGTCGACCAGGGTGCCGCTGCCGAGGTCCACCACCACCGGCAGGCCGTGCGGGGCGGCCAGCGCTGCCACCTCGGCTACCGCCACGCTGCGGGTAAAGCCGGTCACCTGGTAGTTGCTGCAATGGACTTTCATCAGCAGCGCGGTGCGCGGGCCGATGGCATCGGCGTAGTCGTGCGGGTGCGTGCGGTTGGTGGTGCCGACTTCGACCAGGCGCGCGCCGGCGCGCTGCATGATGTCCGGGATGCGGAAGGCGCCGCCGATCTCGACCAGTTCGCCGCGCGACACCACCACCTCGCGGCGCTGCGCCAGTGCGTTGAGCATCAGCAGCACGGCCGCGGCGTTGTTGTTGACCACCGTCGCGGCTTCGGCGCCGGTCAGCTCGCACAGCAGGTCTTCGATGAGGTCGTCGCGGTCGCCGCGCGCGCCGGTGGCCAGGTCGAACTCCAGGTTGGCGGGCGCGGTCAGCGCGCGCGCTACCGCCTGCACGGCGCTGTCGGGCAGCAGGGCGCGGCCGAGGTTGGTATGCAGCACGGTGCCGGTGAGGTTGAACACGGCGCGCAGGCGCGGCTCGCCGGCGCGGGCCAGTGCCGCGGCCAGGGCGTCGGCCAGGGCCCCGGGGGCCACGGCGTCCATGGCGAGCCTGCCGGCGATGGCCTGCGCGCGGTGGCCGTCGAGCAGCCTGCGCAGCGCGGCCGTGACCTGGGTGCGGCCGTGGCTGGCCAGCAAGGTCTGCAGTTCGGGGCCGCCGAGCAGGCGGTCGACCGAGGGGATGTCCGCCGGGCCGGCAAGGGCGGGCGCGCCGTCGTCCAGTGCGCTCAAGACTCCGCTCCCTGCCACAGCATGGGGTTGCCGCTGGCGCGCGCGTAGCCGGCTTCGCCCATCAACACGTCCAGCGCCAGCGTGGCGAGATCGTCCGCGACCGGTTCGACCTGCGCGTCCTTCTCCATGTAGCAGATCTTGCGGTAGGTCTGGCAGTGCTCGCAGGACTCGGCCTTGACGGCGTGCAGGCCGTCGTTCTTTTTGCCACCTTCGCCGCCTTCGCCAGCGCCACTGCTTTCGGCGACATGATAGGCGATGCCTTCGGTGGATTCGCAATGGCTGCACTTGATGCGCACCATATGCCATTCGGTGGCGCACAGCGCACAATGCAGGTAGCGCAGGCCCTGGTAGCGCCCGCCGATGCGCACGATGCTGGCAACGGGGAGCGTGCCGCAGACCGGGCAGACGGTGTGCACGTCGAGCGCCGGCACGTCGGCCTCGGCGAGCTGGCTGGCCTTGCAGGTCCAGCCGACCTGGAGCGCCGCCATCAGGAACGGCGCCATGGCGAGGTCCGCTTCCGCGTCGCGCCCGCTGAGCAGCGCCTGGGCCTGTACATCCAGCTCGAGCGGGGGCAGGGCCTCCAGCCGCGCCAGCGTCGCCATCACGGGTGCGGGCAGGCCGGGCGACTGGCGCAGCGTGCCGGCCAGCGCCGCCAGCGCGGCGTGCCATGCGTGCTGGCCCTGGCCGCCCGCGGCCGCCAGCGGCGGCATGCGGTGCTCGTGTGCCAGGGCGATGGCGTGCGTGTCGGGCGGCGGTACTTCCAGGGTGCGCGCGATGGCTTCCTGGGCATCGGCCACGATGGCCATCAGGCCAAGGTAGGCGCCGATCGGATTGCCTGCGGCCAGCTGGCGCAGGCGTTGCGCGCGCGCGCCGAAGGTGCCGGTGCGCTGCGGCAGGCGCAGGCGCGCCAGCGCGACGTGATCGAGCGCTTCGATTTCGTGGGGTTGGAGAATGCGCTGCACCATGGTTGTCCCGCGTCCGTGAAACCGCGTCCCCGAGGGGACGCCGGAAGCGCCGGCGGTGCGGGCGGCAGCATCCGGACGGCGCTACTTGTTGCCTTGCCTGAAGACTTCCCGGAACCACGCGCGATGGTGCTTCCAGGCCCAACCATAGGTCACCGTGCCGCGCGTCATGGCTGCGACCGATCCCTTGATCCACAACGCGGCATAGATGTGGACAATGATGCCGCAAATCAGCACGAAGGCGCAAATGGCGTGCACCACGGCGGAGAAGCGGATGATGCCGATCGGGAAGTACGCGGAGAAGTAGACCCGCCAGATCACGATGCCGGACAGCAGCAGCAACAGCATGCACAGCACCATGACGAAGAACAGCAGCTTCTGGCCGGCGTTGTAGCGTCCCACTTCGGGCAGGGCCTCCTCGCGGTTGTTGAGCACGTCGCGGATCTGCGAGAGCCAGACGCGGTCGTTGCGGTCGAGCATGTTGTGGTGCCAGAACCGCAGCGACAGCCACAGGAACGCCACGAACATCACGATGCCGATGAACGGGTGCAGGATGCGCGTCCACGTGCCGCCGCCAAACAGGTTGCTCATCCAGAACATGGACGGATGGAACATCGCCAGCCCGGACAGCGCCAGCAGGATGAACGTGATGGCGACGATCCAGTGGTTGGTGCGCTCGCCGGGGGTGTAGCGCACGATCAGGCCGGGCCTGTCTTCGGGTCTCATGGCGTTCCTCCTCAGCCGGGCAAGCCGCGCGAATCGTCCGGATCGCGCGGGTCGCGCCCGGCGCGCTCGCGCTCGCGGGCCAGTTCGGCCTGCGCGGCGGCCTCGTCCTCTGGCAGCGTCTCGTTGGGGCCCACGCGGATGTAGTGGAAGAAGCCCGCCAGCGCGGTGACGGCGATGCCGGCCACCGCCAGCGGCTTGGCCAGGCCCTTCCACAGGCCCACCAGCGGGCTGATGCGCGGCTCGTCGGGCAGGCCGTGGTAGAGCGATGGCTGGTCGGCGTGATGCAGCACGTACATCACGTGCGTGCCGCCCACGCCGGCCGGATCGTACAGGCCGGCCTTGTCGAAGCCGCGCGACTTCAGGTCGACGATGCGTTCTTCCGCATGCTGCTTCATGTCTTCCTTGGTGCCGAACACGATGGCGCCGGTCGGGCAGGTCTTCACGCAGGCGGGCTCCTGTCCCACGCCGACCCGGTCCGAGCACAGCGTGCACTTGTACGCCTTGCGGTCGTGCTTGGAGATGCGCGGGATATTGAACGGGCAGCCGGTGATGCAGTAGCCGCAGCCGATGCAGTTCTCCTCATTGAAATCGACGATGCCGTTGGTGTACTGCACGATGGCGCCCGGCGCCGGGCAGGCCTTGAGGCAGCCGGGGTCGTCGCAGTGCATGCAGCCGTCCTTGCGGATCAGCCATTCGAGGTTGCCGTTGGGGTTCTCGTACTCGGAGAAGCGCATCACGGTCCACGACTGGTCGCTGAGGTCGGCCGGGTTGTCGTACACGCCCACGTTGTGTCCGACTTCGTCGCGCAGGTCGTTCCATTCCATGCACGCGGCCTGGCAGGCCTTGCAGCCGATGCACTTGGTGGTGTCGATCAGCTTGGCCACGGAGCCGGTGACCGGCACGCGCGCCTGCGTGGATGGCGTGGTGGTAGCCGAGCGCCGGCGGATATCGAGTGATTGCAGTGCCATGGCATGCTCCTCCCTAGGCCTTCTCGACCTTCACGAGGAAGGATTTGAACTCGGGCGTCTGCGAATTGCCGTCGCCCACCACCGGTGTCAGCGTGTTGGTGATGAAGCCCGGCTTGGCCAGTCCGGTGAAGCCCCAGTGAATCGGGATGCCGACCGTGTGCAGTGTCTTGCCGTCCACCTTGAGCGGCCTGATGCGCTTGGTCACCACCGCCACGGCCTTGATGAAGCCGCGGTTGGACGACACCTTGACCCGGTCGCCCGCGCTGATGCCGATCTCCTTGGCCAGCGCCTCGCCGATCTCCACGAATTGCTCGGGCTGGAGGATGGCGTTGATGCGGGCGTGCTTGGTCCAGCCGTGGAAATGCTCGGTGAGCCGGTACGTGGTGGCGATATGCGGGAACTGCGCCACCTTGCCCATTGCCTCCAGGTCGCCCTTGAAGACGCGCGCGGCCGGGTTGCTGGTGGCCTGCGGCTGCTTGTCGTTGAGCGGGTTGTAGCCCAGCGGCGTCTCGAACGGCTCGTAGTGCTCAGGGAACGGCCCCTCGGCCATGCCGGCGCGGGCGAAGAAGCGCGCCACGCCCTCGGGGTTCATGATGAAGGGGCTCATGCCGCCCGCCGGGTCTTCGTCCGCCTTGAAGTCCGGCACGTCGGCGCCGCCCCAGCTCTTGCCGTTCCAGGCGACCAGCCGACGCGCCGGATTGAACGGCTTGCCGCTGAGGTCGCACGAGGCGCGGTTGTAGAGGATGCGCCGGTTGGCAGGCCACGCCCAGGCCCAGTTCAGGGTCTGGCCGATGCCGCTGGGGTCGGCGTTGTCGCGCCGCGCCATCTGGTTGCCGGCGGCAGTCCACGCGCCGCAGAAGATCCAGCAGCCGCTGGCGGTGCTGCCGTCGTCGCGCAGTTCCCCGAAGCCGGCCAGCTGCTCGTTGGCGCGCCGCGTGAACTTGGTGGGATCCTTTGGGTCCTGCAGGTCCGTCAGCGCGCGGCCCGAGTATTCCCTGGCCAGTTCTTCCGGGCTCGGGCTGGCCGGGTCGGCGTACTGCCAGGTCAGGTTGACGATGGGGTCGGGGTACTTGCCGCCATCGGCCTGGTACATCTTGCGCATGCGCAGGAACAGCCCGGACATGATCTCCAGGTCGCTGCGCGCTTCGCCCGGGGGCTCCGCGCCTTTCCAGTGCCATTGCAGCCAGCGCCCCGAATTGACCAGCGCGCCGTTTTCCTCGGCGAAGCAGGTGGTTGGCAGGCGAAACACCTCGGTCTGGATCTTGCCCGGATCGACGTCGTTGATCTCGCCGTGGTTGCGCCAGAACTCCGAAGTCTCGGTGGCCAGCGGATCCATGATCACCAGGAACTTCACCTTGCTCAGGCCCGCGATGAGCTTGGCCTTGTTGGGTGCGGCCACCACCGGGTTGAAGCCCTGGGCGATGTAGCCGTTCATCTTGCCCTGGTTCATCAGCTCCACCACCTGCAGCAGGTCATACGGCTTGTCGAGCTTGGGCAGGTAGTCGAAGGCCCATTGGTTGTCGGCGGTGGCGGCGTTGCCCCACCACGCCTTCATCAGGCTGACGTGGAACTTGGGGTAGTTCTGCCAGTAGCTGAGCTGGTTGGGGCGCAACGGCTTGAGCGCGCGCGCGGCGATGTACTTGTCGTAGTCCTGCTCGCCCTCGCTGGGCAGCGTCATGTAGCCGGGCAGCAGGTTCGACAGCAGCCCCAGGTCGGTCAGGCCCTGGATGTTGGAGTGCCCGCGCAGCGCGTTCATGCCACCGCCGGCGATGCCGATATTGCCCAGCAGCAGCTGCACCATGGCGCCGGTGCGGATGATCTGCGAGCCGATCGAGTGCTGCGTCCAGCCCAGCGCGTACAGGATGGTCATGGCGCGCGTGGGCGAGGCGGTGGAGGCCATCATCTCGCACACCGCCAGGAACTTGTCCTTGGGCGTGCCGCACACGCGCTCCACCATCTCGGGCGTATAGCGCGCGTAGTGCTGCTTGAGCATATTGAACACACAGCGCGGATGCGCCAGCGTGGGGTCGGTCTTGACGAAGCCGTCGTCGCCGCGCTCGTAGTCCCAGGTGGACTTGTCGTAGCTGCGCTCGCCGGCGTCGTAGCCGGAGAAGATGCCCTGGTCGAAGGCGAAGTCCTCCCGCACGATGAAGGAGAAGTCCGTGTAGTTCTTCACGTACTCGTGCTGGATCTTGTCGTTGGCCAGCAGGTAGGTGATCACGCCGCCGAGGAAGACGATGTCGCTGCCGGTGCGGATCGGCACGTACATGTCGGCCACCGAGGCCGAGCGCGTGAAGCGCGGATCGACCACGATCAGCCGGGCCTTGTTGTGCGCCTTGGCTTCGGTCACCCATTTGAAACCGCACGGGTGCGCCTCGGCCGCATTGCCGCCCATGATCAGGACCACGTCCGCGTTCTTGATGTCGACCCAATGGTTCGTCATCGCACCGCGGCCAAACGTCGGGGCAAGACCTGCCACCGTCGGGCCGTGTCAGACGCGCGCCTGATTGTCGAAGGCCAGAATCCCGAAGCTGCGGATCGTCTTCTGCGTGAGGTAGCCCACCTCGTTGCTGCTGGCGGATGCGGCCAGCATGCCGGTGGTCAGCCAGCGGTTGACCGTCTTGCCGTCCGCCGTCTTGTCGACGAAATTGGCATCGCGGTCTTCCTTCAGGAGCTTGGCGATGCGATCCAGCGCGTCGTCCCACGACATGCGCTGCCACTTGTCCGAGCCGGGCGCCCGGTACTCCGGGTATTTCAGCCGGCTGGGGCTGTGGATGAAGTCGATCAGGCCGGCGCCCTTGGGGCACAGCGTGCCGCGGTTGACCGGGTGGTCGGCGTCGCCTTCGATGTGGATCACGCTGGCGGTGGCGTTCTTGGCGCCGTCGCCCAGGCTGTACATCAGGATGCCGCAGGCCACGGAGCAGTACGGACAGGTGTTGCGGGTCTCGGTGGCGCGCGCCAGCTTGTAGGCCCGCACTTCCGCCAGCGCCTCGCCGGGGGAGAATCCCATCAGCGCCAGGCTGGAGCCTGCTAGGGATGCGCCGGTTATCTTGAGGAACTGGCGCCGGTTCATCGTTACCATGGCTACCCTCCTGGGCATGGCGACAGCGGTGGGGATTGTCTCGTCCAGTATAGGAAGCCAGATGCACAATGGCATGGCATTGCGGCTTTTTGAGGGATTTGCCGCGAGGGCGGCCTCCGCGGGGCGTTGCCGGTCGCACCGCCCTGGGCCGCTTGGGGCCGTGATGCCCCGGCCCAGGCGCCCGGAAGCCACTTCCGATCGACAACATCCCCGCGCGGGAACCGTGTCGACCAGGCTTCAACCGTGCTTCTACCTTGCTTCAACCTGCTTCAGCTTGTGCAGGACGGGTCACAACCATAAAAAAAGCCATTCCGAAGAATGGCTTTTTACACCCCGCGACATCCCGCACATCGTGACTCCAGCCCCGCGGACTCTGTGGCCTGCGTAGGCATTGCTGGAATCACACAGCGAAGACCGGCAACCAAATCGTTCCAGGCGGCAAAACCGCGCTTGGCCCAGTTCTCGGATTTATAGGTATTTGCTGCGACTTGGCACGCGACGAATCATACGTATTGCCTATAAGACATAGTATAGAGAATAGCCCCTATTTTCCGCCTCTGTTCCTGCGCTCGCGCAGGCCGGGACCGTGTACTGGTCGTGCGATTACCGCACAACGCTGGGGAGTCGGCGCGCGATGCGTCAGCGGTTGCGCAGCCGCTCGCGCAACTGCGCCTCGAGCTCGGCGATGCGCAGGTCCACGCGGGAGCGCTTGCGGATATAGCGGATGCACAGCGCAGTAAAGAGCACTGCGGTGAAGGTGCAGCACAGCGCTGCAAATTTGGTCAGTTCAGGGTGCATGGTGATTCTGCGTGCGGTCGGGCACGGTTTGCTGGCGCGCGATGATACCCGGGCGCGGGCGCCCGGCATGCGGCAGGCCAGTCCCGGCCGCATGGAAAATAACGTCAGCCGTGGTCCAGTCTGAAGGGATACCCAACGTCAGGGTGGTATGGCGCCCGCGGCGGCCTGCCGGCATGCCGTCGCCTTCCGCCAATCGTTCGCCTTCGGCAACGCCTGGTGCGCTAGCCCACGCTGCAATCGCGCGGACGCGGTTAGGCTCGAAAGGCCGCGTGCAGGTCTGACCCACTTGCGCGCGTTTTGCGCCTCGCCTATCCCCCGGTGGGCGGGGCGCCTTTCTGCGCCGGCGAGGGTGCGTCGACGTCTGCGGTCATCCCCCCTGCAGGCGCAAGCCCGGGTTCGCCTGCCCACCGCCCGAAGGCGCCTCCGCGCCGGCGCGGTACTGGTACGCTTCCCCCTTACGACGTCCCCCTTACGACTTCCCTTTTACGACTTCCCCTTTTGCTGCATGCGGCTGGCCTGGCCGCCGCATGCCATCCCAGGAGCTGCATTCGATGCTTGGCGCAATGGATTTCCTTTCCGTGGTCCGCCACGCCCCGCTGGTCTCGATCGACCTGATCGTCACCGACGCGCAGGGCCGCGCGCTGCTGGGGCGGCGGCGCAACCGCCCGGCGCGCGACACCTGGTTCGTGCCGGGCGGGCGCATCCGCAAGGACGAAAACCTGGATGCGGCATTCCGCCGCATCGTGGCGGACGAACTGGGCATCGCCGGCGTGGAGCGTGCCAGCGCCACCGCGCGCGGCGTGTTCGAGCACCTTTACCCGGACAACTTTGCCGGCGAGCCTGGCGTCACCACCCACTATGTCGTGCTGGCCTACGCCTGGACGATGCCTGCCGGGACGCAGGAGGCGAGGGAGGCTGCCGTGGGCACGCCGGGCCAGCACAGTGCATATCGCTGGATGAGCCCGGCGGAACTCCTCGGCCGCGACGATGTGCATGAAAACACCAAGGCTTACTTTCGCTGAGTGCCCTGGTGCACCAGGCGGGTGCCAGGCCGCCGCCGGGCCGGCTCACGCGGCCAGCGGGACCAGGGCGGCGTCCCGGCCGGCGGCCTTGCCATCGGCCGCGGCGGCGGGGGCATCGGCAGCGGTGCCAGCCGGGTGCGCCTGCTCGGACTGAGCGGGCTGAGCGAATAGCGCGCACTCGGTGCGCAGGTACTCGGCGAACGGCGCGGCCACCTCGGCATGGCGCAGCGCGAACTCCACCGTGGCTTTGAGGTAGCCGAGCTTGCTGCCGCAGTCGAAGCGGCGGCCTTCGTAGCGGTAAGCGAGCGCCTGTTCATGGCCGAGCAGCGCCTGGATCGCGTCCGTCAGCTGCAGCTCGCCGCCGGCGCCCGGCGTGAGCGCGTTCAGGTGCGCGAAGATGCTGGGCATCAGGACGTAGCGCCCGACCACGCCCAGGTTGGACGGCGCCGCCTCGGGCGCGGGCTTTTCCACGATGCCGGACATCTTGAACACGCGCTCGTCCCACGGCTTGCCTTCGATCACGCCGTAGGAGCGGGAATCCTCTGGCCGGATCGCTTCCACGCCGATGACGCTGCTGTGGTAGTGGTCGAAGACCTCGATCATCTGCCTGAGCACGGGTGTGCGCGCGTCCAGCAGGTCATCGGCCAGGATCACCGCGAACGCTTCGTCGCCGATGAGCTTGCTGGCGCACCGCACCGCGTGGCCGAGCCCGAGCGGCTCCGCCTGCCGCACATAGAAACAATCGACGTGGGCGGGCTTGATGCCGCGCACCAGGTCGAGCAGTGACTGTTTGCCGCGCGCCAGCAATTCCGCCTCCACTTCGTACGACTTGTCGAAGTGGTCCTCGATGGCACGCTTGCTGCGCCCGGTGACGAAGATCAGCTCGGTGATCCCGGCCGCGATGGCCTCTTCCACGGCGTACTGGACCAGCGGCTTGTCGACGACCGGCAACATCTCCTTCGGGCTTGCCTTGGTGGCGGGAAGGAAGCGCGTGCCGAGTCCGGCTACCGGAAATACGGCTTTCCTGATCTTGAGCATGGAGCGACTCCCGTAGTGTGGTTCTTCCGTTGACTTGCTGCGAGATGGGGGGCAAAACGAACTGCAAAACGGACCGCGGAACCGGCAGCGAAGCGCACTGCAAGACGGCTGCGGCCGGTCCAGGTGCAGCCAGCGTATCGCCGCGCCGATCCGGGCATCTGCCAACAGTTCGCCATATTCAGCCAGCGCGGCGGTGCGCGCGCCACAGGCCGGCGCGGCCCGACTAGAGTCGGACATGGGGCGGCACAAGCGTGCCGGCGTGCCTGTGCGCAATGGAAGGAATGATGAACTGGTACCGCATCACAGACCTCGGCGATGCCGCGGTGACGCTGCCGCTGGCGCTGGCCGTGGCCTTGTGGCTGCTGCAGGCAGACGGCTGGCGGGTCGCCTTGCGCTGGGCCGCCAGCCTCGCCGCGGGCGCGGCGCTGGTGCTGGCGAGCAAGCTGCTGAACGCCGGCTGCGGCATGTCGCTGGAGAGTTTCGACATGCGCGTGATCAGCGGCCACGCGATGTTGTCGGCGGCGGTGTGGTCGGTGTTCCTCGCCTTGCTCCTGCGCAGCATCAGGCCGGCATGGCGCGACGGCGGCTTCATGCTGGGGCTGTTGCTCGCGGCGCTGATCTGCCTGAGCCGCGTGATGCTCGCCGCGCATACCCCGACCGAAGTGATCGCGGGATGGCTGCTGGGCGGCACGATCGGAGGCTGGGTGCTGCGCGCATGCGCCGCCGCGCCCCGGCGGCTCGGCAATGGCGTGATCGCCGGGGTTGCACTACTCGGCTTGTGCACGGTTGCCTATGGACGCCATGCCCCTTTCGAGCAGATCATCTGGCACTACTCACCGTACTACGCACCGGTGATTTGTCGTTAGGGAGGCTAGTGTGCCGCTTCTTCCCCGCCTGCTTGCCGGGCCCCAGCCGTGCCGCCGCCAGCGCGCCATGGCCAGACATGTCCCGTTCCCGTTTGCCGCCTGCCTGCTCCTGTTCGCCTTCACGGCGTGCGGAGGCGACCGCAGCGCCGACAAGGCCAAGCCCCAGGCCAACGGCAGCGCGCCGCCCGCCGCCGCGGCGGGCGTGACCGACAGCGGCATCCTCAATTGCGCCGCGCCCGCCGCCAGCACCGATGCCGCGCCGGACGGCGATACCCTCGAGGCCGATACGCCGGGCAGCGACGGCACGCGGTTGTTCCCCGCAGGCAGTACCTTCCAGCTCAGCGTCACGACGCGGTCCGCCGCCGCCGATGTCGTGAACTGGACCATCGCCGACACCTGGGGCCGCTCCCGCGCCAGCGGCCAGTTCCCCGTGATCGCCGGCCCGCGCGTATCGACGCTGGACTGCAAGTCGACCATTGCCGGCTACTTCGCCGTATCGGTGAGCCTGGCGTCGGCCGGCGGCGGCGTGCGTTCGCGCGGCACCCGTCCCAACGGCATCGCCACGTTCGGCGTGCTGCCCGATATCTCCGCGGTGCTGCCGGCGGCAAGCTACGCGCGCCAGGACCTGCACCGCTTCGGCGGACAGGGCACGTCCTACCTCGCGCCGGGGCAGACGTGCTGCGACGGCGACGGCTATCGCCCGCTCTATCCCGCGCTGGGTTTGTCCTGGGCCAACGACAACCGCAACTGGTACAAGATGGAGCCCAACGGTCCCAATACCTTCAACCCGGCCACCGACCAGCTCGCGTCCTATTTCAAGCCGGGCGACCTGATGCGGCTGATCCAGCTCGACGGCATTCCCGACTGGGCCAGCCCCGTCGCCGATACCACCCACCACGCCTATGCGCCGAAATCCCTGCCGGCCTACCAGGACTACATGACGCGCGTGGGACAGGAATCGAACACGGTGCGCACGCGCTATTTCCCGGCGCAGTCGGCCAACTACTACCAGGTGACCTGGGAGCCGGACTATGACGGCGGCCTGCCGTGGAAAGACACCGACGCAAACTTCGTGGCGATGTACCGCGCCACCTGGCAGGGCATCCATGCGGGCGATCCCAGCGCCGTGGTGATGGGCACCACCAACGCCTTCCTGCGGCAGAACTCCGTCTGGATCGAGCGCCTGGTGCCGCTCGGCATCGCACAGTACCTCGATGGCGTGACCGCGCATGGCTACTACGATGCGGGCACTTCGCCGTCGCATCCGCCAGAGCGGCTGGTGGGTGCCGCCAGCGCCGACGACGCCGCGAATGCCTTGCCGGCCTCCATGCGCGAACTGCGTCACGTGATGGCCACGCGCCTCAAGCGCGGCGCCAAGCTGTTCGTCACCGAGACCGGCATCAGCTATGACATCGGCTCGACCTACGGCCCCGACTACCCGACGCAGAACATCCTCTTCGCGCACGGTGCGGTGACGGCGCGCACGCACCTGATCATGCTGGGCGAAGGCGCGGACGTGAGCTTCGTGTTCTACGCCGCCGACGCACCGATCGAGCCTGGCTACGGCATCTTCTTCGACCTGGCCAGCGCGAGCGGCAGCTTCGGCACGTCGAGCATCAGCCCCAAGCCCGCGGCGCTGGCGGTGGCGGTGATGACCCGGCTGATCGACGGCACCAATACGCTGGGTCCGCTCAAGGCCTTGCCTGCCGGCGTCTACGGCTATGCATTCCAGCGCCTGGGCAGCAATAGCGTAGTGACCGCGCTGTGGACGCACAACAATGCGAACTGGAGCGCCTCCACCGGCTTCAGCGCGACCTATAGCGTGCCTTACACGCTGCAGGTGGATGCGCCCGGCACCAGCGGCAGCGTGGCGGTGCTGGACATGATGGGCAACGTATCGACGGTGCCCTACGCCAATGGCGTGCTCACGCTCACGCTGACGGAGGCGCCGATCTACGTCATCTCGGCGAACGCCACGGTGGCGCAGGCCGGCGTGACCACGCCGGAGGGATATATCGCGCAATAGGGCGGGCGAGCCCGGCGCGGCGCCATCGGCAAGCGCCCGGCGTGGTTGCGTCGCCGCGGCAAGTCTGCCACCTGCGCCGCACGGCGGCTGCGATGGCACCGCCAGGGTGAGCGGCGCGGAGGGAAGAGAGGAACCGAGGAACGGATGGAAGCGGGCTGCGCGCCGAACGGCTGCGCATGCCTGTGCGGCGCGCAATGCGCAGCCATGCGAGATGCCGGCTGGCTATTTGTTGGCTATTTACTGGCTATTTGTCCCGGGCTTCGAACAGCGCGGTGACGTTCTTGGTCAGCACCAGCAGCGTGGCGGCTTCGGCCAGCGCCTGTTCCTTGCGGCGCAGCTCGCGCTCCAGCTCGCGGATCCTGCGCTGGTCCTGCTCGTGCAGGCGCCGCACGGCGCCCATGCCGCGGCTGTCCGACAGCGCCGCGGCGGCGCTGCGGCGCCAGTATTCCAGCTCGAGCGGGTCGACCGAGTTTTCGCGGCACCAGGCGGACTTCTGCAGCTCGCCCATGGCGCCGGTGGCCAGCACGGCTTCGAGCCGGGCTTCGCCGGCCGCAGCCGGGTCGGCCGACGGCATGGCCATGGCATCGGCGCGCCACCGCCCGAGTGCTGCCAACGAGATATGCATCTCGGTCGCGACCTGCTCGACGCTGGCATTCTCGGGAGGCAGCATCCGCGCTACCGCGAGATCCTTGATGGCCTGAGCATACCTAGCCACTGTGGTTCACCCTGTTTCTCCGTGCGACGGTATCCGGTGCGCTAGGCGGCGTGCTGTTCGCCGGGTTGCAGCGCCGGCTGGCCGCGCCGGTTGGCCGGGAAAAGTGCGTCCCGGATGCGCAAGAACGGAAATTCGATGGCCCGCGTGGCGGCATAGCCGACCAGGATGGCGACTGCGAACTGCACCACCAGCGCCAGGCCCCATAGCGGGATCGCCGGTACGCCGAACGCCGTTGCCTTGCGGATAAAGATCTCGCCGGGCGCCAGCGCCACCGAGTGCCACAGGTAGATCCCGTAGGAGTACACGCCGATCCACGCCACCGCGCGGTACAGCCGTGCGCTGCGCAGCGTGCCGGAATACTCGAGCACGAGCACGATCAGCGCGGCAAAGCCGATCGACTGGATGGTGTAGCCGATGGTTTCCTCCAGCACCAGGTTCCGCTGCAGCACCACCAGCCATACCACCGTGGCCGCGACGACCGATACCAGCACCAGCTTCCGGCTCGCTATGCGGCGGTACAGCTCGGGCTTCATCCAGTAGATCGTGGCCAGCATCACGCCGTACAGCAGGCTGTCGATGCGGTATTGCGTGTAGGCCGAAGCGCCCTCGAGGTCGCCGCTGGCCACCGCGAAGCAGCGTGCCGCCAGCACCACCACGCACAGCGCCGCCGTCACCCACAGGATGGTGCCGGCGCGCAGGCTCCAGCGCGCCACCAGCAGCAGCACCGCGGGCAGGAACAGGTAGAAGTGCTCCTCGACGGCAAGGCTCCAGGTCTGCGCGATGGAGCTGCCGAAATAGTTCTGCAAGTGCGTCAGGTTCTGGTACAGGAAGGAGCTGGTCGGGTGCCTGCCCGCGAGCACGTGGAACAGGATCAGTGCGTAGTACGCCGGCCAGATCTTGAAGATGCGGCGGATGATGAAGCGCCGCGCATCCACCTGCCCGCGCTGCGCATACTGGCGCAGCAGCAGCCCGCCGACGAGGAAGCCGCTCAGCGTAAAGAAGAGGTTGACGCCCTCGCGGCCGAAGTTCTTGAGCGGGTACTCGAGCAGCGCGATCCACTGGCTGCCGGTCGCGACCGTGTGGAAGTGCATCCCCATCACGGCAATGATGGCCAGCCCGCGAACGAAATCCAGCTCTATCGAGCGGTTTCCTATGTGCTTGCCGTGGGTGGCCGGGTTTTCCATATTGTTCTCCTCCAAGGGCGCTTCCGAAATGGTCCCGGCGGTGGTCCCGGCGCTGGTTCCGGCGGCCCCCGGCGCGGCCAGGGTGCGGGCGGCGCCTGGCTGGCCGCTGGCCACCTGGCCCGGCGTGCTGTACGCGCCAGGCTTACCGCTCGCCGTGCGTGCCAGGTTCACCTGGCGTACTGAAGCGCTTGCGGATAAACCGGCACGGATTGCCGCCGTAGATGCCTTCGGGCTCCAGCGAGCAATGCACCACCGACAGCGGCGTGACCACCGCCGAGCGCCCGATCGTGATGCCCTTCTGGACCACGCACCTGGCGGTGATCCACACGCCATCCTCGATCACGATCGGTGCGACCTGCAGGTCCATGCTGCCGTCCACTTCGTGCGAGCCGGCCGTGAGGAAGCTGCCTTGCGAGATGCACACGTTCGAGCCGATGCGGATCGGCGCCTGGTTGTAGATCCAGACGTCCACGCCGAACCAGCAACTGTCGCCGACCTCCAGGTTCCACGGCGACTTGACGCGAATCGGATGGACCAGCCGGCAGTGCCTTCCGATGCGCGCGCCGAACAGCCGCAGCAGGCCGGCGCGCAGGCCGGAAAATGGCATCAGCTTGTTGTTGATGATGAGCGCCTCGATCACGAACCAGATCGCCTCGACCAGCTGGCTGCGGCGGCGGACATAGTTGCCTTTGCCGGCGAGGTCGAGATCGATGACTCGGCCACCGGCGCGGCCTGCGTATGCCTGGCGGCTACCGTCGCGCACATCCGCTGCGCCGGCTTCGCGGCGCTTGGCCGCCCGATCCAGGTAATCTGCGTAAGCTTCGGTTTTCATGTCCGGCCCTTCGTGCTTCGCGTTCCGCTGGCGATTTCATTCATTTCGTTCCTGTCGGGAAAATTATCGAACGTGAAAACGCGGGCGCACCGCTATTTGGCCGGATTGGCCTCTGGCAAGGGGCGTTTTGGCGGCATCGCACTACGGCGCGCGGGTCGCGGGCCTCAGATGGCCGCGCGGCGCAGCGTCTGCTTGAATTCGCTCAGGGTGTTATGCGCCAGCAGGTGGGCGCGCGGTGGCCCTTGCGCAGGTACCGCCGGCTGCATTGCGCGCGCAGGCGAGGCGAGCTGGTCGAGAGCGCGCCCGATGGCCGCGACGGAGAGATCCTCCAGCACCGGCCCGAGTTCGCGGCCGTGGCAGAACCAGCCGATCAGCCCGTCGGCCGTGGCGATGACAGGCTTGCCGGCGCGGTAAGCCTGCACCAGCACTCCGCTCATGCCGTAGTGCCCCTTGTAGCCGAGCCATACCGCGTCGCAGGCGCAAAACAGGGCGGCTTCTTCCTCGTCGGTAATGAAGCGGTCCAGGATGAGCGGCGGAGGCAGCAATGCAGGCGCGGCCTCGCTCAGGAATGCGCGCATCTGCGCATCCTGCTGTCCCGCCACCACCAGGGCCGGCGCATGCGGGCGGCCCGCCAGCGCCGCCACCAGTTCGCAGATGCCCTTGCGCTCGGTGATGGCACCGTAGACCAGCAGGTGCGCGCCTTCGCCCAGCCCGAAGCGCGCCCTGGCCGCGGCGGGATCGGCCGGGAGGGCATCCGGACACGGGTCGGCAAGATAGGCGACGCAGGCAATCGAGGCGACATCCTGCGTGCGCCCGCCGGCGCGCGCGCACCATTGCGGCAGCGTCGGGTCGATCGACAGGAGCGTCTTCATGCCGCCGGTGCCGAGCGCGCGCCGGAACAGCCAGGTCTTGACCGCGTTGACCAGCGGCCGCCTGGGCGCCTTCACGCCCACCTTGCTGTGATGGAAGTTCGCGCGCATCGTGATGCCGACCCAGGGCACGGCGCCGAACGGCGAGCCCAGCAGCGGCAATATATAGAGGAAGTAGTCGGCATAGGGCACGACCACCAGCGAGGCGGCGCGCTCGGCGCTGGCGATGCGGAACGCGTGGCGGAACATGCGCCAGAAGCGCACATAGGCGATGCGGCCCAGGCCGTCGCCCGCCGCGGCCGGCGCCGGCACGAACAGGAGCGTGGTGTGCGGCTGGGGGCTGTCGAGCAGCCGCCGTGCGAGAGGGTGATCGCGGTTTGACGGATCGGTCGCTACCATGCAGTGATACCCGGCTTCGCGGTAAGCCTGCATCGCCCATTCGACATAGCGCCAGCGGTGCCCGGTAAAGTCGTGCTCGATGATCAGTGCGGTCGGGTCGGGCATGGCGTATCCAGGCCCGGCGCGGGCCGCCGTGCTGCAGGTTGCGAAAGACTCGTCCTTTTCACATTAGCACCGTGCCTGCCGCGCCAGCCGCCAATATGTGGCCACGCCTGGCGGAAAAGGACTGGGCCGGCGCGGCCGGGACGCAAGCTCGCGCCGGCGCGCTTGTCCACATGGTCATCGCCTTGGTGACGGATTAACGCTATGCCATGGCGATTCCCGCCTGCACGGCTACGGTAGATTGGGTCGCATGGCTCGCAATAGCCACCGGCGCGGCGCGTGACCATCTTTGTGCGCGTCGTCGCCGCCACCGCTGTCGCCACGGGACAACAGAGCAATATGGCCAGATCCCTGAAAGGTGTCGCATTCCTGCCACCGGGTAGCCTGGATGCGAGTTCGGCTGCGTGGGTGCTGGCGCAGCAGGTGCTGGTGCGCGGGCTGGTCGCCGTGAAGTTCCTCATGGTGGGGCGCATCCTCGGGCCGTCGGCCGTCGGCATCGCCGCGGTGGCGCTGCTGGCCGTGGCCATTGCCGAGGCCCTCAGCGACACGGGCCTGCCACAGGCCGTGGTGCAGGGCCAGCAGCCGCCCACGACCGACCAGCTCGGCGCGCTGTGGACCGTGCTGACCTGCCGCGGTGCGCTGGTGGCGTTGCTGCTGGCGGCGCTGGCGCCGGTGCTGCAGACGCAGTTCCACCTGGAGGGCGGCCTGCTGCCGCTGCTGATGGCCGCCGCGCTGCCGCTGCTGCGCGGGCTGGCCTCGCCGGCCTATTTCGTGGTCACGCGCGAGCGCGGCTTCCAGCAGATCGCCGGGGTCGAGGTGGCCGCCGCCGCCACCGACTGCGTGGTCGGCCTGGCCTGCGCGCTGGCCGGCGCCGGTGCCAGCGCCATCCTGATCGGCCTGCTGGCCGGCGAATCGCTCAAGAGCGCGCTGACCTGGCTGACCATGAAGCCCCGCCCGCCGCTGCGCCCGCGCTGGTCGGGCATCGGCCACTACATGGGATTCAGCCGCTGGATCTGGGCGGGCAGTGTGGTCAACCTGCTGCTCAACCAGTTCGACAAGGTCATCGTGGGCAAGCTGCTCGGGCCGGCCCAGCTCGGCGTGTACCAGATGTCGTCCAAGTTCGCGCAGATGCTGCTGGCCGACGCCGGGATCGCCATGTCGCAGTACCTGTTCCCCACCTTCGCCGCGCGCTTCCGCAAGCAGGACGGCTCCGACGCCACGCTGCTGCGGCGCTTCGTGCTGATCGGCGGCCTGGGGCTGGCCTGCGTGGTGGTGGTGCTGCGGCTGGTGGCGGAGCCGCTCTTCATGCTGATCCTGGGGCCGGCGTGGCTCGGCGCCGTGCCGCTGTTCCGCATCTTCACCATCTATATGGCGATCGGCGCGCTGATCGCCGTGCTGGTGGCGTACCTGCGGGCGGTGGGCCTGCCCAAGGCGGCCACGCAGGCCTCGGTGATCCAGATCGGCGTGCTGCTCGCCACGGTGCCCTTCGCCACGCACTACCGGGGCGCGATCGGCATTGCCTGGGCCATGACGCTGGGCCTGTCGTGCGCGGCCGGCTGGATGCTCTACCAGATACGCCGGCTACGGACAACGAGGAGGGCATGATGCGGATTCTCCATCTGGTGTTGACGCCGCGCCTGTCGGGCGCGGAGATGCTGGCCAAGGATCTGGCCATCCACCAGCAAGCCTATGGCGATACCGTGTGCGTGTCGGCGCTGATGCCGCAGCAGGACGATTTCCTGCCGCTGCGCGCCCAGCTCGACGCCGCCGGCGTGCGCTGCATGTTTCCCGACCAGCCGCGCCGCCTGCCCGGGCGCCTGTGGCACCTGCGCGGCGCGCTGCGCGCATACCAGCCCGACATCATCTTTGCCCACGCCACCATTCCGGCTTTCTATGCGCGCGCGCTGCCGTCGCGGGTGCCGGTGGTCTACGTGATGCACTCGGCCGCCAACGATTTCGAGAGCAAGCTGTTCCGCTGCGTCGAACGCCTGCTCTCCACGCGCGCCCGCGCGGTGATCGGCGTCTCGCAAGGGAACCTGCGCGACTACATCGGCGCGGTGGGCGAGCATCCGCTGATGGCGGTGATTCCCAACGGCGTGGACACCAGCCGTTTCTTCATCCACCCCGCGGCTACGCGCGAGGCGCCCGGCGACGCGCGCGCGCCGCTGGTGGTGCAGGTTGGGCGCTACGCGGCGATCAAGAACCAGCTGCAGACCGTGCTTGCGTTCCGCGAAGCGCTGCAGAGCGTGCCCGGCGCGCGGCTGGAAATGTATGGCGTGATCGAGGACCCGGCTTACTACGCCGAGGTCTGCGCGCTGGTGTCCAGCCTGGGGCTGGTCGACAGGGTCTGGGTCAACGGGCCGCAGAACAACGTGCCGGAGCTGCTGGCGGCGGCGAGCGTGTTCGCCATGCCGTCGGCCTCGGAGGCGCACAGCATCGCATTCCTGGAGGCGCTGGCCACGGGCGTGCCGGTGGTCGCCAGCGCCATTCCCGCCTTTGCCTTCGCACGGGACTACCCCGGCGTGCAGTTGCTCGATACCGGCGATGCCGCCGCGTATGGAGCGGCGCTGACGCGCGCGCTGGCGCAGCCGCGCGTGGCGCGCCCGCTCGACGGGCTGACGCTCAACGATACCGCCGGCCAGTACCGCCTCCTGGCGCGCAGGCTGCTGAGTTCGGCGTGACGCAGAGGTGGCAGAGGCGGGGCGCAGGTGTGATGGAGGCGTGGCGGAAGTGTGAGCGTGATGGCGCCTTGATACCAGGCAAGAGGGCGAGGGGAAAAAAGGAGGAGACATGGAACGCAAGCGCGTACTTGTATTGAGCCCGCATGCTGATGACGCCGAACTGGGCGTCGGCGGGTACCTGGCGCGGGTCGTCGACGCCGGCGGCGAAGTCCTGGTGGCCCTGGCGACGGCCGGCACCAGCCGTTCGCTGAACCTCGGGCGCGAAGTGAGCGAGCGCGAGCGGCTCGGGGAGTTCCTGGAGTCGATGAAGGTGCTGGGCGTGCAGGCAACCGAGATCCTGACCACCGGCTTCGATGGCGCGCTCGACGCCGTGCCGCGCGCGCAGATGATCCACCGCCTCGACATGTTGCAGAACCGCTTCGAACCCGACGAGGTGTTGATCCCGCTGGCCTCCTCGCACCAGGACCATCGCTACTGCTGGGAAGTCGGCCTCGCGGCTACGCGCCCGAGCCGCGCCAAGCATGCGCCTGGCCTAGTGGCCGCCTATGAGTATCCGGCGACTTGCTGGGGTGGCGGCGGCATCGTGAGCGTGGCTGGCGGCACCCTCTATATCGATGTGAGCACGACATGGCAGCGCAAGATCGATGCGCTGCGCCAGCACGTCTCGCAGATCCACGAAGGGGCCGGCCATCTGGTCGGGGTGGAAGGCGTCACCGCGCTGGCGCAGTGGCGCGGCGCCGAGTCCGGCTTCCCACTGGCCGAGGTATTGCACGTCCTGCGCATGCGCTGGGGCGCCTGACCGGCCCCGGCGGGCTGCCCGCAGGGCAGGTCGTTCCGGCCGCGCCGGAGGGCCTGCCCGTGCCTCGTCCGTCGTTCTCCTGAGTTCCATTCTCACGCTGCCGCCGCGCGAACCCGTGCGCGCCGCCGCTTGCGCGCGCCGGCGCTCGCACGCGGCGCATGCGCCATTTTCACCGCCGCGCCGGATGAAAGGCGCCGTAACAATAGAAGAATCTCGCGAACTGCGCATGTGGCTCAATCGGGATCGGATGCGACATATTAATTATTTTTTCTTAATTTTATTATTTGTAAAAAACTACAAAATGGCATTTCCGTCCGTGCGAAATTAATTGTAAGCAAAAGTTAATGTTATGACTATTGCCGTCCATGCACTTTAATAGGACCTTATGTTCGCTGGCACGCATTGTTTTTTCTGCGAAATTTGCTGCTTAGCAACATGGTGCCTACAGTGCAAGAACCTCATCCGGCGCCGTATTACAGCGGTTATGCGGGCCAGATTCTTGCTGGTGTAGTGGGAGGCGCATCCGATTTTTCAGGGATTTTTCTGATAGACGGATGCCTTCCGCCAACATCTCGCTACTTTCCGACACCGTCATATTCCTAGGGTTTCGGGATGGCTACGATGCAACGCAACACCAATTAAATATTCTCGCGGAAACGGTTCATCAATTCTTTGGGGGGAGAATCATGCCCTATGCGCAACTCGAACCGGCGACGGTTAGTTGGCTCAGTTCCTCGCTTAGCACTTCCATAAACCGTTCCAAGTGCGCCGTGCGTCGCGTTGGCATTCTCCTGTTCGACGGATTCTCCTTATTGGGGGCCGGGCTGGTGGCGGAACTGTTCCAGACCGCCAATGAATGCTCGGCCGCTGCTTCCGGAAAAGAGTCTGCCTACGACGTCCAGCTGCTTTCCGTCGATGGCGGGAGTGTCGCCTGCTCCGCCGCCATGCGGGTGTGGACGGACGGGCTCGATCCGCGTGAGTTCTCCGGCTTCGACGTCCTCTTCATCGCCGGCGGCGCGGGTGCGCGCAACGCCGCCGCCGACGAGCGGCTGCTGCGCTGGTTGCGCGTGGTGTCGCCCAGGACGGCAACCGTCAGGCCGATCGCCGAAGGGCGCGCGGTGCTGGCCGCGGCTGGCATCCTCAAGTCGCAGGGTGGCGAGCACAGCAACGTGATCTATGGCCTGCACAGCGCCGACGAGTCCGGCGAGCAGTACGAACTGGTGCGCAGCGCGCTGACGCTGATCAAGCGCGACCTGGGCCTGGACGTGGCGCGCGCGGTGGGCAGCCGCGTGATGCCGGCGTGGACCGCCCGCCTGATGCCACGGCTTGCCGACACCGGCACCACCAGCGTGGGCGACAAGATCCGCAGCGCCGCACGATGGCTCCACGAGCACTGCGAGCAGCAGATCTCCGTGTCCGACGCGGCCCAGGTGGCGACCATGAGCGAACGCAATTTCCTGCGACGCTTCAAGCTCGAAATGGGCGTGACGCCTTCTGACTACCTCCTGCACGCACGGCTCGACACCGCCTGCAGCTTCCTCGCCGAGACCGAGTTGCCGGTCGACAAGGTGGCAAGGCGCTGCGGCATGGGCAATGGCGACAGGCTGGCAAAGATCTTCCGCAAGCGCATGTCGATCTCGCCCACCGAGTACCGCCAGCGCAGCAAGTCCGGTGCCGCGGAAGCGGAGCAATGAGATGCGGGGAACCTGGCAGCAGCACAGGGCACAGCGCAGGCGCCATCGCTGCGTGTGCGCGCTGCTGCATCGGCTGGCGGCCGCCACGCACGGCGGCGCACAGCCAGGCGCAACGGGAGCACGGCTCCACTTGAAGGAGGACCGGGATATGTCGAATACGCTCGTGGAAGGCGATGCCGCGCACTTGTCGGCGCAAGCGCAGGTGCCGGATACTGCCGCGCGCTTGCGCATCACCCCGGTCGTGCTGGCGGGTGGCGCCGGTACCCGGCTGTGGCCGTTGTCGCGGGAGCACTTTCCCAAGCAGCTGATCGACCTGGTCGGCCCGGATTCGCTGCTGCAGGCCACCGTGCGCCGCATGCAAGGCTTCACGGGCAGGCATCCGGTGGAATCCACCGCCATCATCGTCTGCGGCGACGAGCACCGTTTTGTCACCGCGGAGCAATTGCAGGCCAGCGGCATGGAAGGCCGGCTGGTGGTGGAGCCGGTGCGGCGCAATACCGCGCCCGCGCTGACCCTGGCCGCGGCGCTGGCCTATGCCGGCGGCGAAGACGCGATCCTGGTGGTGATGCCGGCGGATCACGCCATCCCCGATACCGGCGCATTCCATCGCACGCTGGCGCTCGCCGCCGTCCACGCGGAGCAGGGCGCCATCGTCACGCTGGGCGTGCCGCCCACGCGCCCGGATACCGGCTACGGCTATATCAAGCTCGGCGAGCCGTTGCAGGACGGGGTGCGCCGCATGGAGCGCTTCGTCGAAAAGCCCGCGGTGGAACTGGCCACGCAATACGTGGCCAGCGGCAACTACTGGTGGAACAGCGGCATCTTCGTGGTGCGCGCAACGGTCTGGCTGAAAGCCATCGAGGTCCTGCATCCGGCCATCCACGAGATGTGCGTCGCCGCCGCCGCGGAAGGCGAGCAGGACGGCCAGTTCTTCCGGCCCTGCGCCAGGCAGTTCCTGCTGAGCCCGTCGGACTCGATCGACTATGCCGTGATGGAGCGGCTCGACAGCGCCGAGGCGCCCTGCCATGGCGTGGTGGTGCCCCTGGAGGCCGGGTGGTCCGATCTGGGCTCATGGGACGCGGTGTGGGACGCCATGGACAAGGATACGTCCGGCAATGCCGCGCGCGGCCGCGTGGTGTTCGAGGGGGCGCACTCCAGCTATGTGCACTCCGACGGCCGGCTGGTGGCCTGCGTGGGCACCAGCAATATCGTGGTGGTCGAGACCGCCGATGCGGTGCTCGTGGTGGACCGCTCGCACGTGCAGGACGTCAAGGACGTGGTTGCGCGCATGAAGATCCTGCACGCGCCGGAGGCCGATGCCCACCGCAAGGTGCGGCGCCCCTGGGGCTTCTACGACTCGATCGAGCACGGCGACCGCTTCCAGGTCAAGCGCATCGTGGTGCAGCCGGGTGCGCGCTTGTCGCTGCAGTTGCATCACCACCGCGCGGAGCACTGGGTGGTGGTCAGCGGCACCGCGCTGGTGGTGCGCGGAGATGAGAAGTTCCTGCTCAGCGAGAACCAGTCCACCTTCATTCCGCTGGGCGTGCTTCACCGCCTGGAGAACCCCGGGAAGCTGCCGCTGGAAATCATCGAGGTGCAGTCGGGCGGCTATCTCGGCGAAGACGACATCGTGCGTGTCGACGACACCTACGGGCGCTGCGCCTGACGGTCCCGCCCGGACGGCGGGCGCCGCAAGGCCGGTGCGAGCGGCCAGTGCGGGGCGAACAGCGAGGAAGGGAAGAGCGGGAAAAGAGGGAAAAGAGGGAAAAGGGACAAGCGGGCCAGGCGGGAAGAAACACGGAAACACGGGCAACAGATGCAACTGAGACGGCGGCACGGCGCGGGGCGGGGGTAGTTTCGGGCAAGGCAGGAAGGCACCGGGAGAGGGGAACATGCTGAAGATCGAAGGCTTGCTGGCACGCATGCTGGATGTCGCGCTGGTGTTCGCGGGAGCGGCCATCGCCTCGCACATCCGCTTCGACGAGATGGCGCAGCGCACCTTCTACGATGTCTTCCTCGCGCTGTCGGTGGCCTTCACGCTGGCATTGTTTCCCGCCTTCGGCATCTACGATTCCTGGCGCGGCCGCTCCAAGATCGGGCTGGCGGGGCACCTGGCGCTGGCGTGGCTGCTGGTGCAGCTGTGCGGCATCATGGTGCTGTTCTCCCTGCACCACGCCTCCATCGTCTCGCGGCTGTGGTTTGCCTACTGGACCGCTTCCACTGGCGCGCTGCTCATCCTCTCGCGCCTGCTCACGCACAGCGTGCTCGGCCAGGTGCGCAGCGCCGGCATGAACCTGCACAAGGTCGCCGTGGTGGGGTGCGGCGCGCACTGCAGCGCTGTCATCCGGCGCAGCGCAGGGGCGCCGGCCTCGGGTTTTCGCGTGGTCGCGGCGTTCAACGTGGCGCCCTCCGTGGGCAGCCTCAACGTGAAGGTGCCCACCTTCGAGGATCGGGTGGCCTTCCACCGCTACATCCGCTCGCAGGACATCCACGAAGTCTGGCTGGCGCTGCCGCTGTCGGAAGAGCGCACCATCCTGGAGTTCGTGGCGGAGTTCCGCGAGGAGCTGGTCAATGTCCGCTTCATGCCGGACCTGCGCAGCCTGGCCCTGTTCGACAGCGGCACCGTCGAGCTGATCGGCATGCCCGCCATCAACCTGGTGGCGTCGCCGCTGTCCCCCAGCGCGCTGCGGCAGAAGGATGTGTTCGACCGCCTGTTCGCCGCCGCCGCGCTGATCGGCTTGTCGCCGCTGCTGGTGGCCATCGCCATCGCCGTCAAGCTGTCCTCGCACGGGCCGGTGCTGTTCAGGCAGAAGCGCAAGAGCGCCGATGGCCGCATCTTCACCATCTACAAGTTCCGCTCGATGCGCGCGCATGCGGAGGCGGCGGGCGTGGTCACGCAGGCCACCCGCAACGATCCGCGCGTCACGCGCGTGGGGGCCTTCCTGCGCCGTACCAGCCTGGACGAGCTGCCGCAGTTCTTCAACGTGTTGCGCGGGGACATGTCGGTGGTGGGCCCGCGCCCCCATGCCATCGAGCATGACGACCAGTACCAGAAGCTGGTGAGCGGATACATCCACCGCTATCGCGTGAAGCCCGGCATCACCGGCTGGGCCCAGGTCAACGGCTTTCGCGGCGAGACCGACCGCATCGAAAAAATGGAAGGCCGCATTGCCTGCGACCTGTACTACCTGGGCAACTGGTCGTTCGCGCTGGACATGCGCATCATCGCGGCCACCGTGGTCAAGGGGCTGATTCATCGCAACGCATATTGAAGAACGCCTGCGCTGCGCCGCAGGCGGACAAGCAATGGTCACAGGGAGTCAAAGCTATGGCTGCGAAGTTCGACACCCAGTACACAGATGTCTCCGGCGGGTCGGAGCTTCGCCTTTCCGACTACCTCGTCACGCTGCTTGAGAACTGGCGCATGATCACCGCCGTCACGCTGCTGGCGCTGGCGGTGGGCACCTGCTTCGCGTTCCTGCAAAGCCCGGTCTACCGTGCCGACGCGATGATCCAGGTGGAAGACAGCAAGGGCAACCAGAACCAGAACCAGAACAATTCGCTGCAGACGCTGTCCTCGATCTTCGATTCCAAGTCCTCCGCGGCGGCCGAGACCGAGCTGATCCGCTCGCGGCTGGTGGTGGAAGAAGCCGTACGCAAGCTGCACCTGGATATCGCCGCCGGGCCGCGCTACTTTCCCGTGATCGGGCGCTGGCTGGCATCGCTCAACGGGAGCTTGGCGGCGCCGACGACGCTGCTGGGCCTGTCCGACTACGCGTGGGGCCCGGAGTCGATCACGATGTCCTCGTTCGAGACGCCGCAGAAGTCATACGGCAAGCCATTCGTGCTGGTGGTCGAGGGCGATCGCAGCTATAGCCTGCGCGACCCCGATGGCAACCCCGTGCTGCAGGGCCGCGTCGGCGAAGAGACCACCGGCACCACGCCGCTGGGTCCGGTGAGCGTGCGCATCGACCAGCTGGTGGGGCGCAAGGGCTCGCAGTTCGTGCTGGTGCGCTCATCCACCGTCGGCACCGTGGAGCGCATCCAGCGCGCGCTCTCGGTCGGCGAACTGACGCTGCAGTCGGGCATCATCCGTGCGAGCCTCGAAGGCCCGGACAGCAAGCTCACCGCCGATATCATCAACACCATCGCGCGCCAGTTCGTGCAGCAGGACATCGGGCGCCGCTCGGCCGAGGCCGAGCACACCCTGGCCTTCCTCGACCAGCAGCTGCCGGCCCTGCGCAAGCAGCTCGATCAGGCCGAGGAGCGCTACAACGCCTTCCGCAACCGCCAGGGCACCGTCAATCTCGGGGAAGAGAGCCGCCTGCTGCTGCAGCAGATCGTGGACAACAAGGCCAGCCTGGACAAGCTGCAGACGCGGCTGTCCGAGGTGCGCACGCTCTACACCGACCAGAACCCCGCCGTGCAGGCGCTGACCGCGCAGATCGCCACGCTGACCTCGCAGCAGGGCGCGCTGCGCCGCAAGGTGTCGGTGCTGCCAGATACCGAACAGGCCGCTTTGCGCCTGGAGCGCGATGTACGCGTCAACACGGAGCTGTACACCAACCTGCTCAACAATGCCCAGCAGTTGCGCGTGGTCAAGGCGGGGCAAGTCGGCAACGTGCGCGTGGTGGACTTCGCCGAGCCGGCGGACGACCCCGTGCGCCCGCAGCGCGTCGTGCTGATCCTGATCAGCGGCGGCGTCGGCCTGGTGCTGGGCGCGTTGCTGGCCTTCCTGCGCAAGGGGCTGTATGGCGGGGTGGAGCATCCGCAGGAGCTGGAGCGGATGCTGGGCGTGCCGGTTTGCGCGGTGATCCCGCGCAGCCGCACCCAGCTGCGGCTGCAGCGTGAAATCCACTCTGGCCGCAACCGCCAGGGCGTACTGGCGGCGCGCGCGCCCGACGACATCGCCGTGGAGGGCGTGCGCAGCCTGCGCACGGCCTTGCGGGGTGCGCTGGCCACCGCCAGCAACAACGTGGTGATGCTGACCGGGTCGAGCCAGGATGCCGGCAAGTCGTTCATGTCGGTCAACCTGGCCGCGCTGGTGGCATCGGGGCGCAAGCGCGTGCTCCTGATCGACGGCGACATGCGCCGCGGCGAGGTCCACGCGCATTTCGGGCTGGCGCAGGTGCCGGGCCTGTCCGATGCGCTGATGGGCACGGATATCGATTCCGTGGTGGTGCACGACGTGCTGCCCGGCCTGGATGTGCTGCCGCGCGGCACGCTGCCCGCCGATCCCGCCGAGCTCCTGATGAGCGAGCGCCTGGACTCCCTGCTCGACCACTTCAAGCAGCGCTATGACATGGTCGTCATCGACACGCCGCCGGTGCTCGCGGTGACCGATGCGGCGCTGCTGGGCCGGCATGCCGGCACCACGCTGCTGGTGGTGCGGCATGGCCGCCATTCGGCCAACGAAGTGGCCGAGACCGCGCGGCGGCTCAACAACGGCAGCGTCACGCTGCAGGGCGTGCTGCTCACCGACGTGCCCAAGCCGCCCTTGCAGCTGCGCACGGGCTACACCGATTACTACGGTTACCAGGGCAGCGCGAAGTAGCGCGCCCGCCACCGGGCGCGGCCCGGTCCGCGATGCAGATCACCAATACCAACACCAACACCAACGCACGGCGGGAGAATGACGATGACGCACAAGGTTGCTCTGATCACAGGCATTACCGGGCAGGATGGCTCTTATCTTGCGCAGCTGCTGCTGGAAAAGGGGTACGAGGTGCACGGCGTCAAGCGGCGCACCTCCCTGTTCAACACGGACCGCATCGATCATCTCTATCGCGAGCCGCACGATCCCGACCGGCACTTCTTCCTGCATCACGGCGACCTGACCGACGCGAGCAGCATGCTGCGCGTCATCCAGCAGGTGTTGCCCGACGAGATCTACAACCTGGCGGCGCAGAGCCACGTGGCGGTGTCCTTCGAGGAGCCCGAGTACACGGCCAACGCCGACGGGCTCGGCACGCTGCGGCTGCTCGAAGCCATCCGCATCCTCGGGCTGGAGAAGAAGACGCGCTTCTACCAGGCCTCGACCTCGGAGCTGTACGGGCTGGTGCAGGAAGTGCCGCAGAAGGAAACCACGCCGTTCTATCCGCGCAGCCCGTACGCGGTGGCCAAGCTCTACGCCTACTGGATCACGGTCAATTACCGCGAGGCCTATGGCATGTATGCCTGCAACGGCATCCTCTTCAACCACGAGAGCCCGGTGCGCGGCGAGACCTTCGTCACGCGCAAGATCACGCGCGCGATCTCGCGCATCGCGGTGGGGCTGCAGGACGAGTTCTACCTTGGCAACCTCTCCGCGCTGCGCGACTGGGGCCATGCGCGGGACTACGTGGAGATGCAGTGGCTGATGCTGCAGCAGGAGCATCCGGAGGATTTCGTCATCGCCACCGGCGAGCAGTACAGCGTGCGCGATTTCGTCCAGTGCGCCGCGGCGGAGCTGGGGGTGACGGTGCGCTTCGAAGGCACGGGCGTGGACGAGGTTGGCGTGGTGGAGCGGGTGCAAGGCAAGGAAACCCGTCTCGCGCCGGGCAAGGTGATCCTGCGCGTGGACCCGAAGTATTTCCGCCCCACAGAGGTGGAGACGCTGCTGGGAGACCCGTCCAAGGCCCATGAGAAGCTCGGCTGGAAGCCCACGACATCGTTCGCCAAGCTGGTCAAGGAAATGGTGCGGGCCGACTTCCAGATTGCCCGGCGCGACGCGCTGGTGACACTGGCCGGCTTCCAGGCGCTCGAGCATCACGAGTAACGCCACCCCGTCATCCACAAACGACTCCACGAGCGACTCCAACAGCAAGAGCCATGGAAAAAGACTCCGTTATCTATATCGCCGGGCACAACGGCATGGTGGGCTCGGCGCTGCTGCGGCGCCTGCGCGCCGAGGGATACAGCAACCTGGTCACGCGTGACCGCGCCGAACTGGATCTGACCGACCAGGGTGCCGTGCACCGCTTCTTCGCCGACGAGGGCATCGACGTCGTGCTGCTGGCCGCCGCGCGCGTCGGCGGGATCCTTGCCAATGCCCTGCGCCCGGTCAATTTTCTCTATGAGAACCTGGTCATCGAGACCAATGTGATCCACGCCGCGTACCAGGCCGGCGTGGGGAGGCTGGTGTTCTTCGGCTCCTCGTGCATCTATCCGCGCGAATGCCAGCAGCCCATCCGCGAGGAGTACCTGCTGGCCGGTCCGCTGGAGCGCACCAACGAGGCCTACGCGATCGCCAAGATCGCCGGGCTGAAGCTGTGCGAGGCATACAACCGCCAGTACGGCGCGCGCTATTTCAGCCTGATGCCGACCAACCTGTACGGCCCGAACGACAACTACGACCTGTCCACCAGCCACGTGCTGCCCGCGCTGATCAGCAAGGCCTACACGGCGGTGCGGGAGGGCGCATCGACCTTGCAGATCTGGGGCACCGGCACGCCGCGGCGCGAGTTCCTGCACGTGGACGACCTCGCCGCGGCCACGCTGTTCATGCTCGAGCACGACGTGGCCGAAGGCGTGTTCAACGTCGGCACCGGCACGGACCTGCCGATCCGCGAGCTGGCCGAGCGCATCTGCCGTGTCGCCGGGTTCGCGGGCACGCTGTCGTTCGACACCTCCAAGCCGGACGGCACGCCAAGCAAGCGGCTGGACATTTCCAGGCTGGCGCGGCTCGGCTGGCAGCCCGCGATCAGCCTCGACGAGGGTATCGAATCCGTCTACCAGGAGTACGCGAGTCGCAGGGATGGTGCCTTGCCCGGGGGGGCGCCGGCCGAGGCCGACGCACAGGCAAGCGCCGTCATCGAGTGACGAGATACAGGAGCGAATCATGGCAGGTTCAGTCACCATATTCCATAACATCGTCTGGTCACGTCACAAGGGCGCCGTGTTCTCGGCGTTGTACAGCCAGTCGGCGGCCAGCCCGATCCGGTACACCATGGTGCAGATCGCCGAGACCGAGCACTACCGGGTGGGCTTTTCCGATGTGGACTACTCCTTCCACAAATACCCGATGCACCAGCTGTACACCGGCTGCTACGAGGACGTGCCGCGCTGGAAGATGACAGCGCGCCTGACCTGGGAAGTGTTCAAGGCCAAGAGCGAGCTGGTGGTGCTGCCGGGCTATCACCGGCCGGAGTACTGGGCCATGCTGCTGGCTTGCATCGTCACCGGCAAGCGGCGCGCGGTGTTCTGCGATTCCACCGGGCGCGACCGGCCCCGGCGCATGCTGACCTCGATCCCCAAGCGGCTGTTCTTCTCGTTGTGCCACGGCTATTTCGGCTTCGGCGAGCGCAGCCGTGAATACCTGATGTCGCTCGGCGCCAAGCCCGAGCTGATCTTCACGCCATGCCAGGCCGCGGCGATGCCGGCCACGTACCGGCCAGAGCAGGTGGTGCGCGAACGCCTGCGCCACCGGGCCGATGGCAAGCCGGTGTTTCTCTACGTGGGCCGCCTGTCCGAGGAAAAGGGCCTCGATACCTTGCTGAGCGCGTTTGCCGGGCTGCGCAAGCAGATCCCCGCGGCCACGCTGCGCATCGTCGGCACCGGCCCGCTGGCCGGCACCTTGAGCCAGATGGCGGCCAGCCTGGGAATCGAGGATGCGGTGTGCCAGGTCGGCAGCCTGCAGGACGAGGGGCTGTCGCAGGAGTATTACCGGGCGGTCTGCATGGTGCTGCCGAGCCATAGCGAGCCGTGGGGGCTGGTGGTCAACGAGGCACTGAGCCACGGCTGCCCGACGGTCGCCAGCGATATCTGCGGGTGCGTGCCCGAGCTGGTGCTGGAGGGCGAGACCGGCTTTGCGGTGCCGGTGCGCGACGCCGCCGCGCTGCAGACCGGCATGGCGCGGGCGGTGAAGGCGTTCGCGGACACCCAGGTCACGGCGGAGCGTTGCCTTGCCGTGATCCGGCGCTTCGACCCGGCCAATGCGGCATCGAACATCGCCAGGGGCTGCGCCGCGATGCTCAGTGCGCCTGACATGCACCAGCGCACCGGGGTGCAGACCTGAAGCCATTCGCCACACAGACGCCGCGATGCCTGGCTGACGGGCAGGGCATCGCGGCCCGAGTCATTTCGCGGAAGTTCGAGGGGAGGGTCCCGTGAAAATCCTTGTTTGCGGACAGAACTATGCGCCGGAGCTGACCGGGACCGGGAAGTACACGGCCGAGATGGCGGAGGCGCTGGCGGCGGCGGGTCACGATGTCCGCGTGGTCTGCGCACCGCCCTACTATCCCGCCTGGCGCGTTGGCGAGGGCTATGCGGCCTGGCGCTTCAGCCGCGAATGGCGCGGCGGGGTACGCATCTACCGCGCGCCGCTGTGGGTGCCGCGGCGCCCCACCGGCGTCACGCGCCTGTTGCACCTCGCCAGCTTTGCGGTGTGCGCGCTGCCGGCGTTGCTGGCGCAGGTGCCGTGGCGGCCCGATGCCGTCATCGCCATCGCGCCGAGCCTGATGAGCGTGCCCGCCTCGCTGGCGCTGGCGCGCATGACCGGCGCCAGGAGCTGGCTGCATGTGCAGGACTACGAAGTGGACGCTGCCTTCGAACTGGGGCTGCTCAGGCGTGCCTGGCTGCGGCGCGCCGCGCTGTCCGTCGAGCGCTTCCTGATGCGGCGCTTCGACGTGGTGTCCACCATCTCGGAGAGGATGGCCGAGCATGCCACGCGCAAGGGCGTTCCCGCCGCGCGGGTGTTCCGCCTGCCGAACTGGGTGGATACCGGCGCGGTCTTCCCGCTTGACCGGCCCAGCACCTACCGCGAGGAACTCGGCATTGCGCCGGAGCAGATCGTGGTGCTGTACGCCGGCAACATGGGCGAGAAGCAGGGCCTGGAAGTGCTGGTGTGCGCCGTGGCGGCGCTGGCCGGCAATGCGGGCATCACCTTTGTCTTCTGCGGCAACGGCCCTGCCCGCGCCATGCTCGAGACCTACTGCGCGGGCCTGGAGAATTGCTGCTTCCTGCCGCTACAGCCCGCCGACCGTTTCAACGAGCTGCTCAACCTGGCGGATATCCATGTCCTGCCACAGCGCGGCGACGCTGCCGACCTCGTCATGCCGTCCAAGCTCACGGGCATGCTGGCCAGCGGCCGCGCGATCATTGCCATGGCCAATGTCGGCACCGAACTGTTTGCCACCGTGTCCGCGCGCGGGGTGGCGGTGCCGCCGGACGATATCGACGCCCTGGCCGGCGCGATCAAGGCGCTGGCCTCGGATCCCGCGCGCCGCGCCGAGCTCGGCGCGGCGGCGCGTGCCTACGCCGAGGCCACGCTGTCGTCCGATGCCGTGCTGTCCCGTCTCGACGCCAGGCTTCGCGCCTGGGGCGGTGACGGACCGGAGCGGCCGCAGACGGCAGAGGCGCGCGGCGCGGAGGACCTGACGGCGCATGCGCTGCAGCCCGGGAAAACGGAATAGGCCGCGGCGCCGCGCAATGCAATTGGCGCGCGGGCGCGGGTCGCAAGGGACGAGCAGGACGAGCAGGACGAGCAGGACGAGCAGCCGAGGAGGGAAGCGCGAGATGCCAGGCAGACAACAGGCAGCGGTGCAGGCAGGCGGCGCCCCGGAGGCGCCGGCGCGCTCACGCGCCGGCCTCCGGCGGGCAGGGGAGGATTGCCGCCATGCGTAACCGCTTCGCGCCGCTGTGGATCTGGATGATGCTGTTCCCGCTGGCGCTCGATTTCAAGAGCGTCGATGGACAGGGCAGCCGGATCCTGCAGATCCTGCTGGCGGTGCCCGCGCTCGGCGGGGGCATCGCGCTGGCGCTGATCGCACCGCGCTTCACCGGGCGCACCCGGCTGAGCCGGCTGGTGATGGCGGCGCTGATGCTGACGGTGCCGGGCAGTCTGGTCCCCCATCTGCTGCAAGGCAACGAGACAGGCAATTACCTGCGCGTGCTGCTGCCGTTCCTGCTGTTCCTGATCGGCTACCTGGCGGCGCGCCATCCCTGGCCGCAAGACCGGCTGGAACAGGTCGAAACGGCCATGTTTACGGGCATGGCGGTTTCGCTGCTGTTTACCTTCGGCTACGGCATGGCGGTGGGCGGCGGGCTGGAGAACGTCCGCTTCCGCATCGTCGCGCCGGCCTTTCTTGCACTGCAGGGCGTGCTGCTGCATGAGTTCGTGATTGCGCGGCGGGTGAGCAAGAGCAACCTGCTGCTCTTCATCGTCACCGTGGTGGTCGAGTTGCTGAGCGTGACCCGGAGCCTGCTGGTCGGCACGGTGTTGTTGTTCCTGTTCGCGACCTGGCTCAGCGCGCCTTCGATCCGGCACCTGCTGCGCGCCGCCTTGCGGGCGGCGGTCATCACCACGACGCTGGTGGGCGGCACGGCGCTGGTGGGCTCGGCGCTGTTCCCCGCGGTCGCGGCGCACTGGGCCCAGCGCATCGCGGCGGCCAAGGCCACCGAGTCCGGCGTGGACCCCACCACCGCGACCCGGCTTGCCGAGCTCAAGGACCAGTTCGACCAGGTCACGCAGACCAAGACCTCGATGGTGCTCGGCAAGGGCTACGGACACCATTACCGCTATTCGCCGGCCTACCTGCCCGCACTCACCGGGCAGATGACCGAGAAGGAGTTCTACGCCATCAACGAATGGACGGCCGGCCACAATTTCTGGGTCTACCAGTTCTTTGCGGGCGGCTTGCTGTTCGGCATCGCCATGCCGCTCATGGTGCTGTACGCGCTGTTTTGCGGCAGCGTCGCCTACCGGCACTGGCGACGCGTGGCGCCGGACGCGCCTTACCTGGCCGTGCTCGGGCGCGCGCTGCTGGTGCTGGCGGCGCTGCCAGCCACGTCGATCGGCGGCAATCCGCTCGGGCCGCGCTTTTCCGGCCTGCTGTACGGCGTGGCGCTGGGTCTGCTGGTAGCCACGCATGCGCGGCTGCGCCGCGCGCAGGCCCGCAGCCAGCAAGCCCGGGAGGCCGAGGCTGCCGGCGCGGCATCCGTGCCGCCGGTGCGCCCGCCGCTGCCGCGGCCGGTGCCGTTGCCGCTGCCGGCCCCGGCTACGGCC